>JBAUGH010000181.1:0-4592 GCA_049679565.1 Acidobacteriaceae bacterium | reverse complement strand
GCTTGAATCCTGGCGTTACCAGGTCGAAATCGCCCAAACCGGGCCGGAGGCTCTGGCCGCGATGGAAGCGCCCGAGCCGCCCTCGATTGCGATGCTGGACATCGACTTGTCCTCTCCGGGCGGCGCGCAGATTGCCCGCGCGGTGCGGGATCGCCAGGAACACAGCCGGACCGAGACGCGAAAGCCCTGGGTCATTCTTCTCAGCTGCCGATCGGATAAGGATCGCCTGCGAGCGGCTCTCGAATGCGGCTGCGACGACTTTCTCCTCGCACCTCCCGACGCCGCGGACTTAAAGCTGCGTATCCGGATTGCCGAACGCGTTCTGGCCCTCTCCAGCCAGCTGCAAAAACAGTCAGCGGAGGTTCGCTATCACTCCACGCACGACGGACTGACAGGTCTGTGGAACCGGGAGGCTCTGCTGAGCCTTGTCTTTCAGGAGACAGACCGCGTGCAGCGGATGAAAACCGATCTCAGTCTGATGCTGCTCGATCTCGACGACTTCTCGCGCATCAATCACGACTATGGCTATGAAGCCGGGGACCGCGTGCTCGCGGAACTGGCCAACCGCTTCCGGCGCCAGCTCCGCAGCTACGATCTGATCGGCCGCTGCGGCGAGGACGAATTCCTGCTGGCCTTGCCCGGCTGCGACCTGGAAAATGCGCACCATCTGGCCGTCCGGATTCAGGAGACTCTGCTGGCTCGCCCCTTTGCCGTTGGCCAGGAGGCGACCACGCTGACCGCGAGCTTCGGCCTGGCGGTAAGCCGCGGCCGCTCGCCTCTGGTCGTCCTTCGCGAAGCGGAACGCGCCCTGGCGGAAGCCAAACTCGCAGGCAAGAATGGGATTCGGGGCTGCAATCCGGATTCTCTGCCTGCCAGCCCCGACCTGGCAATCAACATCGTCGCGCCCATCTGACCGATCCGCCCTCCCGAGCCAGTGCGTCCCTTCACTCCGCCCCCCTCCCTGCTCCATGGGGAAACCTGGAGCCCGCACCCTGTTCCCGCGGCCGGTTTTTCCTGCCTCCGGCTGTAAACTTGCCCGGTGAAATCCCGTCTATCTGGTCGCATGGAAGAGATCGCCGGCAACGAGCTCGCCATCGAAAAACGGGAGCAGGCCCTTCTGGAACTCGCCGACTTCGACGAAGTTGTGCGTGTGTACCGGCCGCGCGTTCTGCGCTTTCTGCTCTCCTCGCTGACCGATCGGGATGCCGCCGAAACGCTCACCCAGGAAACCTTCCTGAAAGCGTGGGCCGCCCGGCAGCAGTTTCGAGGCGAATCGAGCCTGAGCACCTGGCTGACGCGCATTGCCGTCAACCTGATGCGCGATCACCTGCGCAGCCGCAGCCTCCGCTTCTGGCAGAAGACCCGCGGCGCCTCGCTCGATGTCATGGACATCAGCGACTGGATTCCCGACGGGCGCACCTCGCCGGAAAGCCAGGCGATGGCGCGTAATCAGGTGGCAGCCGTCTGGCAGGCGGTGGACAAGCTGTCGGCGCAGCAGCGAGCGGTTTTCGTGCTGCGCTTTGTGGAGGAGATGGAGCTGGACGAAATTGCCGGGACGCTCAGGATGAATCTGAGCACGGTGAAGTCGCATCTGTATCGGGCGCTTGGCATCATCCGGGAGCGCATGGGAGGAGCGAGATGAAATTCCGCAGTCAGGGAAAGAATCCGGAAACTCAGGAAAGCCGCGAGGAGATTCGCGAGATTGCGGAGGCGCTCAGTCTGTATCGCTCCGCCATGGATCATCTCGCGGAGCGCGCCCGGTTGCGTCCTTTCGCTGCCGACTGGCGATCCGGCCGCAGCTTTCCGCTCCGTCTCCTGCTCGCGCCGGCGCTCACCGCAGCCGTGGCGGCGGGAATCTTCCTGCCGGTGTACAGCTACTCTCATCACCACACAGTGACCACCCGGCCGCTGAAGACCGACCGGCAGAATCCCGCTGTGCTCGCCACCGTCGACGATACCGCGTTGATGAACCAGATCGACAGCGAACTCTCTCAGGATGTACCGGACGCTCTCCAGCCGCTGGCTGACCTGAGCGACCAGGCCACCACGAATACGACTGTTTCGGAGAAGAAGAATGTCACGCATGAATAAGTTCCTCACTCTCACCCTTGCCTGTCTTGTCTCCTCAGGTCTTGCCCTGGCTCAGGGCATGGGCGGACCTCCGCCCGGGCCCGGCCCCGACGGAGCGGGCCATCGCGGCTTCGAACGCGGCCCGATGGCGCGCGTCTTTCATGACAGCCAGTTTGGCCGCTGGTGGAACGATCCACACATCGCCCAGCAGCTGAACCTGACCGACGATCAGAAACACAAAATGGACGACATTTTCCAGCAGCACCGTCTGAATCTGATCGATCTGAATGCGAACCTCGAGAAGCAGCAAGTGCTGATGCAGCCGATGATCTCGGCCGATCAGCCGAACGAGGCGCAGGTTCTGGCCCAGATCGACAAGATCGCCCAGGCGCGGGCCGACCTGGAAAAGGCCAATGCCCGCATGCTCTTCGATATTCGCCAGGCGCTCACCCCCGATCAGTGGCAGAAGCTGAAGGCCATGCGAGATGAGCACCGGGATGGCCGCGCGATGCGCGGGCGGCATGGCCCAGGGGGTCCTGGCGGCCCGGACGGCCAGAAGATGTGGCGGCAGCATGGCCACGCTCCGGCGCCCCCGCCCAATGGCAGCCCCGCGCCGGCAGCGCCCCCGCAGGGGACACCGCCCCCTCAATAACCCTCCATCGGAAGTGAAACCTCAGCAGGAGCGGCCTGGCCGCTCCTCTCTTTTTTGCAGGCCCGCGCCCCTGCCCCAAACCCTGTCTCCATGGAACGAAAGTGCACTTCCGCCCTGCCGTCTTTTGATCGCATCAATTGACATGCCCATGGGGCACTACTATAGTTTGGAAAGGGGGTCTGCGCGCACTCGGGATTCATTGCGCTGCCCCACGATCGCCACTCCTGTTCATCCCTGTTCTGCTGGATGCTCCAGTCTGGAGGTCGATGTTGCGACACCGCACACCGTCTCCTGTGGGTTGCTCCGCCTCAACAGAGAGGAATCGGCACGACGATCCCCGAACTTCGCCGAGAACCGCGCCTGGGTCCCACACCCTCCCGCTGACGGCGAAGAAAGCTGCAGGCTGAGATCCGGCCTTTGCATTACCGGCCAGGTCCCTCCGCTGCGGGGCGGAATCCGGGAACCGCCACCCGAATCCCGGAGCTGTTTATGGCACACGTCCTCAATCCTGAACGAACCGAGAGCACTCCTCTGAACACCGAACTGGAAACCCCAACGCTTGACGCTCCGGCGGAGCAGTCCGAACCGCTGGCCGAACCCACCTCCAACCCTGAAAACCAGACTCCCGAAGCGCAGACGCCTGAGGCGCACCAGGAAGAGCCTGATCTGAACATGGAAGACTTCGCCGCCGCGCTCGAGCATTTCGACCGCGAACAGGCCGCCGAGGCCGCAGCTCAGGCCTTCGACGACTCCGCGATCGTCTCCGGTACGGTCATCAAGCTCACCGACAAGCACGTCGTGGTGGACGTCGGTATGAAGTCCGAAGGCCTGATCCCGATCGAGCAGGTTACGGACCACACCGGCCAGTCCAGGGTGAACGCGGGCGACACCATCGAAGTGGTCATCGAGCGCGAGGAGCCCGAGGGCGGCTACCTGCTGAGCTACGAAAAAGCGCAGCGGCTGCGCGTCTGGGACACGGTGGAGAAGGCGCACAACGAGAAGACTGCGATCACAGGGACGGTCGTCGGCCGCGTCAAGGGCGGACTCACGGTGGACATCGGCATCAAGGCCTTCCTGCCCGGCTCACAGCTGGAGCTGCGGCCGGTGCGCAATCTGGACGCGTGGATCGGCCAGCCCATTCAGGTTCGGGTCATCAAACTGAACAAGAAGCGCGGCAATGTCGTCGTGTCCCGCAAGGAAATTCTCGAGGAAGAGCAGACGGTCCGCCGCTCCCAGACCCTCGAACACCTGGAAGAGGGCGCTGTCCTCACCGGCACCGTCAAGAACCTCACCGACTACGGCGCGTTTGTCGATCTCGGCGGCATTGACGGCCTGCTCCACATCACCGACATGTCGTGGGGCCGGCTCACTCATCCCCGCGATCTGGTGAACGTCGGCGATGAGATCCAGGTCAAGGTTCTCAAGTTCGACAAAGAGAAGCAGCGCGTTTCCTTAGGGTTCAAGCAGCTTACCCCCGACCCGTGGCTGGATGCCGCCGAGCGCTACCCCATCGGGGCCCGCGTCCGCGGCCGCGTTCTCAGCGTCACCGACTACGGCGCGTTCGTCGAGCTGGAGCAGGGCATCGAAGGCCTGGTGCATGTTTCCGAAATGACCTGGTCCAAGCGGATGAAGCATCCCTCCAAGCTGGTCAAGCCCGGCGACGAGGTCGAGACCGTCATCCTCGCGGTCAATCCTGCCGACCGGCGGATTTCGCTCGGCATGAAGCAGCTCCTCGATAATCCCTGGGAGCACCTGGCCGACAAGTATCCGACCGGTGCTACGGTGGAAGGCCGGGTCCGCAATCTCACTGATTTCGGCGCCTTCATCGAGATCGAGGACGGGATCGACGGCCTGGTGCACGTCAGCAATC
>JBAUGH010000180.1:0-13572 GCA_049679565.1 Acidobacteriaceae bacterium | reverse complement strand
CTGCGAAGAGAAGAACGGCCGTGGCCAGCACCATGATGCGGCCGCACGCGTTCTTCTGGGTGAAGATGCCCTGCCATTGCGCTGCGTGACCGGCGGAGTGGTCGAGGCCCAGGGAGGGATCGAGCAGAACCAGCGCGACGGTAGCCAATGCGGCGACCAGCAGGGTGAGGCGCAGGATCGCGAACTGGCGTTCGGGGGCAAAGCGCGCCGCAAAGTAGAGCCCGAAGAGTCCCGCCAGTGCGAAGGGCAGGGAACGGCGCAGGGTGAACAGGGGATCGAGCGACCACGCGGAGGAGGCGATGGCCAGCAGCGCGAAGAGAGCCAGCCAGGGCACGGCGGCAATTTGACGCAGGAGCAGGCGAGGGCGGCGGAGGATCAGGAGCAGGATCGCCGCGTTGACCACGACCTGGGAGACAATGCCGCCGACGGTGCTCAGGGCGGATGGAGCGGCGGCTGTAAGTTCGTATTGCTGCGGGGGAGCAATCCCGGGAATGGCGCCCTGGATGGAGAAGAAGAGAAGGATTCCGCCGCACATCAGCTCTTCAGGGGAAAGGAAACCGAAGGCACGGCCCGGCAGACTGCGGGCGTTCATCAGTGGGTCGCGTAAATAAGCGCCGAGCTGGCCGCAGCGGTGATGTCGGCAATACCGAGCGAGATGTTTTTCACGAGGCTGAAGGGGACGTAGAGAATGTCGTTGGGCCGCAGGGGGACATCCGGCTGGCGGCCGCGTTCCATGTCGCGCAGCGGCAGGTTGAGGGACAGCGTCTGCCCGTCGACATTGCGGACCAGCCGCACGCGGCGTTCGCTGGCAGTTTTCGAAGCGCCGGCGGCGAGCGCGATGGCCTGCAGGGCGGTGAGCTTCGAGTCATATTGCATGACGTAGCCTCCGGGATGCGCCACGTCCCCCAGCACGTAGACGATGCCCGCTTTGGGAACGATCACCGTGTCGCCGGGGCGGACGAGGATGTCAGCGTTGAGGGCGTCGTCGGCCCGATTGGGCAGAAAGACGCGGATGCGCTCGCCCTCCTTTCCGCGGTCGATGGTGATGTGACGGTCGGCAAACTCGGTGAGGCCGCCGGCCTGGGAGAGAACGTCGATCAGACTGCGTGGCGCGGTCAGCTGCACGGTTCCCGGATGGCCGACTTCACCCAGCACGGAGACGGACTCGGTCGCATATTGTTCGACGAGCACGGACACTTCGGGGCGCAGCAGGTATTTGCCATTACGATAGGCGTCAGCGATGCGGCCGGCCGCCTGAGCGGGCGTTAGTCCCTGCACGCCGAGCTCACCGATCAGGGCGAGCGCCACTGCGCCGGAGTCGAGGACGCGGGTGTGCTGGTCGAGCTCAGGCTCGCGGAGAACCGTGATGTGGAGCAGATCGCCGGGCCCAATCAGCAGAGATTCGCCGGCAGAAGCAGCTGACCCGGCGGCTGCCGGTTGCATCATCGAGGCGACAACATTGGGGGGCGGGGCAGGCGGAGTGTTCTGAGCCGGCACCGCTGCGCAGCACGCCAGCGTGCAGACGAGAGCCAGCCAGCGAAGATCAGGCATTCGCTTCCTCCAGAATGAGGCCCAGAACCGCATGGTCCTGGACCTGGCGGTTGAGCGCGTTCCATGCGGAGAGAACTGTATCCCGGTTGGTCTCTCCGGCGCGGGCGGCAAGCAGGACCGCGTCGGAGACCTGCGCGAGGACCAGGCCGTCGGCATAGGCGGGAGCAGGGCCGTGGATGACGATGAAGCTGTAGCGATCGCGCCACGCGGCAAGCAGGCTGCTCATGCGCGCAGAAGCGATCAGCTCCGAAGGACAAGGCGGCCGCGTCCCGGCGTGGAGGATGGAAAGCAGAGGCAAGCCAGCTCTCTCGCGCGGCTCAACCGGCGGGGTGTCGCTCGAAAGCATCTCGCTCAGGCCGGGAAGCGTCGCATTGCCCGGCGCGGGCGCGGAGCGCAAATCGGCATCGAGGAAGAGGGTTGGCGAGCCGTGCTGCGCGAGCACTGTCGCCAGCCCAAGAGCCGTGCCCTGGGAATCCTCGGATCGGCGATCGGCGCTGCTCACGGTAATGACCTGGGGCGCCCGGCTGCTGTGCGAAAGCAGCAGCGAGGCTCGCAGGCAGCGAAGCGACTCGGTGAATTCGGGACAGGCCGCGGCCAGGAGCGGCTCGCGTTCCTCGGCTGCCTGAAGGGTGAGCAGCGCGCGGCCGGGCGCCGGCAGCAGGCGGCGATACCAGCGTGCGTCCCCGGCCGCGGCGGGAATGGCCGCGAAAACCGGCGCCTCAAGCAGAGATTCGAGATCGGCGACAGAGTGAATCGTGGTGTCGGTGAGCTCGCGGAGCAGCGCGGCGCCGCATCCCGTCATCAGGCCGACACCCACGGCCAGCCCGGCCAGCAGGAGCCCGTTGGGAGAGGACGGATGATCCGGCGCAGGAATGAGCGCGGGGCTCACCACGGAGAAATTCTCGGAGTGCAGTCCTTCGAGCACTCCGGCCTGTTGCAGCCGCCCGAGCAGCGAGGTGTAGAGAGAGCGGCTTTCGTCGGCCTCCTGACGGGCCAGTCGCAGCGTCATGGCGCTGCCGGTGAGTCCCGAAGCGACCTGCTTCTGCTGATTGAGGGCGTCCCGGGCGGTCAGTTCCGCCTCGAGCGCGATGGCGTAGTCGCTGTGGGCGCGCTCGCCCAGGCGCCCGATCTCTTCCTGGACCGACTTTTGGATGGTGGCGAGCCGGGCGCGCTGTTCGGCTACGCCCGGCCAGTTCTCCCCATAGCGATTGGCGGCTTCGGCGAGCTGGGCCTGCGCCTGGGATTCCTGACTGCGCAGCGACTGCAGGAGGGCAAAGGAATTTTGGGTAGCTGTCCCGGCATTGCCGCCAAGGCTGGAGATCAGCTCGGGATTCCCCGACTGCACGTCGCGCCAGATCGCTTCGCGCAGGATGCGGCTCGATTCAGCGGTGGAGAGCGCTGCATTGAGCGAGTCGAGCCGGGCGAGAACCACATTGTGAGCGTCGTCGTCGCCATAGTCGCCGGTGACGCGATCCAGAGCGGCAGCGCGAGCGTCGAGCGCGTCCGTCTGTTGCTTTAACGTGGCAAGCTGTGCAGAAAGACCCATCGCGGACTGAGCCGCGGCGGAGGATCGGGACTGAAAATCGGAGTCGGCCAGCGCCTGGATCAGAGCGTCGACCACCGCTGCCGCCCGTTGCGGATCGGGATCGGAGTAGCTGACGGCGATGAGCCGCGTCCCGCTGACGGGCGCGATGGTGCGGTGGCGGGCGAAAATTTTGAGCGCGGCGTAGCGGCGGTTGGGCGCTTCGGCGAGCGGGGTGGACAAGGGTTCGAGCGGCTTTCTCCAGAACAGCAGCGGGCGGAGAAAGCCAATCCGGCTGGGCTGCGGGTTGAAGTAGTCGGAAGTCGCCTCCAGACCCGTCCGGCGAATGACGTCCAGCGTGACCGCATCCGATTCGAGAACACTGGTTTCGGTTTGCAGCGTCAGGTTGTCGTCGAAGGAGTCGCTGACCGCGGCGATGGGCCGATCCGCAGTGGTGGTGTCGAGACCGAAGGCGCCGCGGGATTCCTTCCGGACCTCGATTTCGGCGGTGGCGCGGTAGTGCCGCGCAGCCATGGTCCAGTCGAGGATGGCGAGCAGGGAACAGAGGGCGAGGGAGGCGACAATCCAGGCGCGGCGGCGGCGGAGGACGCCCAGCAGATCGCCAAAGCTCCATTCGAGGGGTGGTTCGCAGAGGGACTGGACTGCTGGCGGCTTCATCGCATGGCACCGGTTGCAGGGGTGGGTTCAGACATTGCGCAGCAGCACCACCGAGCCGTCGTAGTCGAAAGAGAAATCCATTTCCATCAGGCCGGTGCGCAGCATGCGGTCGCGCAGCCGGCGGCGATCGTGGGTATGGAGGAGCAGGAAGCCTGCGCCGCCTGCGCCGACCAGCTTGCCTCCGGTGGCGCCGCCCTCGCAGCAGGCCAGCTCATAGATGGCGTCGATCCGGCAGGTGGACATGTGCCGGCAGCGGCTTCTCTTGCGCATCCAGTGCTCGTGCAGCAGAAGGCCGAACTCGGCGACCCGTCCGGCCTCGAGCGCTTCGCGAATCTGCCGTCCCAGGGCCCGCGCAAAGTGAAGGCTGTCGATCATGGTCGCGTCGTGAGCTTCAGACAGCCGCTTCTGCTCCGCCAGCAGGGGCGACGAGCTGCGGGTGTCGCCGATGAAAAACAGCATGAGAGAATCCCGCAGTTCCCGCAGCGACTCGTCCTTGATTTGCAAAGGGGTCACGCGCACTTCGCCGTCGGGAAGATATTCCTGGCAAAGCAGGCCGCCATAGGCGGCAATATAGGGATCCTGCTTGCCGACCGGATTACCGAGCCGGGTCATTTCGATCTCCACCGCTTCGCGCGCCAGGATCTCCGCGGTGACTGGCCTGCGCCGCCACGCGTAAAGGGCATGCAGCAGGCCGACCAGGAAGGTCCCCGAAGAGCCCAGGCCGGTTCCGGCGGGGACATCGGCGACGCTCACGACTTCCAGCGGCGAGGCTGCGTCGTGCATGCGCAGGGCCTCGCGCAGCAGCGGATGGCGGATCTCCTCGCAGGTGGCAGCGTGTTCGGTTTCCGAGTACTTGAGGATGTATCCGGGCAGAAAGCTGCGATTGATGCTGATGTAGATGTACTTATTGATGGCCGCCGAGACCACGAATCCGCCGCCGTGCTCGCGATAATAGGAGGGAAGATCGGTGCCTCCGCCGCCGATGGAGATGCGCAGAGGGGTGCGGGTCATGATCATGATGACCCGACCCCCCGGGCGCGTCGCTGCGAAGGAGGGCAGCCCCCGGTGAGCGGAAGCGGATCGAGAGGGGCAGTAGCAGCAACAACGGCTTCCGTTTCCCTAAGTCCCGGGAAGGAGCCGATTTCGTAGAAACGTGCGGAAGCTTCGTAGCCGGCGAGCATGCGATAGCTGGCGAGTCCCGACCAGACGTCGCCCAGGTCGAAGGCGGGAACCGTCCAGTGAGCGAGGGTCTTCGCTTCGAGCGCCTCGAGTCCGTAGTCGATGAAGCGCAGGGCGGGGCAGGGCTGCCGGCTGTGGTAATCGACCACCAGTCCGTCGCGATAATCGACGTTACTGGCGCCCCAGCGATTCTCGTTGCGAAACACGGTCATGAGCGCGGGCTTGCCGGAGTCGAGAAAGGCGCGCCAGATGGGCTCGATCGGTTCGGTGAGCCAGCTGTCGCCATACATCACCAGAAAACGGCGGCCCAGCAGGGGCAGGGCGGCGCGCAGCGCGCCTCCGGTGCCCAGGGGCTGGTCCCCGTCGCAGCTGTAAGAGATGCTGAGGCCGAAGCGGCTGCCGTCCCCGGCAAAATCCTGAATCTGCTGCCCGCCGAAGCCGCAGCACAGGACCACGTCGCGAATGCCGCCGGCGCGGATCAGGCGCAGTTGATGGGCGAGAAAGGGTTCGCCGGCCACTTCGATCAGCGATTTGGGGAGGGCTGCGGTGAGCGGCTGGAGGCGCGTGGCCAGCCCGCCCACCAACAGCGCCAGCGGCGGAGGCCATAACGATTCGCTTTCGCCGGCGCAGGCGAAGGAGTGTCTGCCGCAGCCCGGCCCTGTGCCGGGGACAAAGTCCGCAGACATGAAGGCCCCGGGAAAGAAGGGAACCGCGGCGAAGTCAGGAACGGAGGATGCGCTCATCGGCGACCAGCTCCTGAAGGGATTGACGCATCGCATCCCGGCTGTTCCATTTTGGGAACCAGCCGAGCGAGTGGGCTCGCGAAGAATCCAGACGCACCACCGGCACATCTCCGCGCCAGCCGCGGGGGCCGCCCGAATAATCGAAGGCGGGTGCGGCGGCAAGGCCGAGGGCTTCCGCGGCCAGCTCGGCGATCTCGGTCACGGTGAGGGTGTCGTCGGTGGCGACGTTGAAGACGGAGAATGGCGCTGAGGCATTTTGAGCGGCGCAGAAGGCGGCGCGAACGACGTCGGAGGCATGAATATACGGTTTCTTCTGCTCCCCGTTGCCGAGAATGCGCAGCCGCTTCGGTTTGACACGAAGGCTACGCAGGAAATCGAATCCCACGCCGTGGGTCTGGCGCGCGCCCACGATGTTCCCGAAGCGCAGCACCAGGGCACGCAGACCGAACATCGCGCAATAACTCGCGATCAGCGCCTCGCTGGCCAGCTTGCTCGCGCCATAGGGAGAAATCGGCACCAGCGGCGCGTAATCCTCCTGCAGGACGGTGTCCCCGGCATCGCCGTAGACACCGCTCCCCGAGGCATAGAGGATGCGCTGCACCCCCGATCGCCGCATGGCTTCGACGACGTTGTTGGTGAGCAGCGTCCCGCGGTAGAAGTCGATCTCCGGGCTCTGTTCGGCGCGGGCAATATCCGGATTAGCGGCCAGGTGGATGACCCAGTCGTGTCCCGTCATGGTGGCCGTCAGAGCCTCGACGTCGCTGGCGTCGGCCCGCACGATGCTCAGCCGCACGTCGGACTGGTGGGTCTCGTAGTGCCACTCCCGGCCGGAGGAGAAATTATCGAACAGGGTCACCCTGCGCGTGCCGGCATCGGCCAGCAGAGCGTCGGTAAAATGGCTGCCGAGAAATCCAGCGCCTCCCACAATGAAATAGCGTCCCTCGCGCAGCAGCATCAGCCTGAGCTTTCCTTCGAGTGTGCGATGTGGAACCCGACGATTCGACAATCGCGGGGCAAATGAAAACTACCTGTCTATCCTTGAGGGTCGTAATGGGAAATAGCAATGTTTTCTGTACCCGTCATCGTTACGCAAGTCAGAGTGATGAATCGATCATGGGGCCGAGATAAGCCGCCAGGATGGGTGACTACTTTCGTGCCGTTACTTCAGTGTTGGTGGCCGCAGGAAATCCTTTTCGCCCCAACGGTGGAAGGTAAGATATATCTGGTTCAGATAAGTAGAAACTAAGACCGGCGCCCAGCAGGGGCGCCAGTCGGGCCAATATGGACGTATCGATTTCATCCATCACGGTCGGCATCCCCGTTTCGAACGCGATGGCATGGCTGCCCGAGGCCATGGACAGTCTGCTGCGGCAAACTACCGATGCCTTTGAGATCCTCGCCATCGTGGATGGCGGCTGCGATGACAGTGCGGCGTACCTGCGCGACCTGCGCGACAGCCGGCTGGGGAGCCGTCTGCGCATCCTCGAGCAACCGCAGCGCGGGGTCACGGCGACTCTGAACCGGCTGCTCTCGGAAGTCAGGACTCCATGGCTGGCTCGTATGGATGCCGATGACGTCTCCTATCCCTGTCGAATGCAGAGGCTGCTCGGGGCCATCGGCGAACATCCCGACGCGGGCATTCTGTATTCGCTGGCCGACTACCATCCGCGGGAGCGCTGCAGTGGGCGGTTCCGGTGTTCGCGGGGCACTCCGGCGGAACTCCGGTCGATCGTCGAAGGCGGCTATCTGCTCTCCATCTGCCATTCGACGGTGGCGCTGAGCGTGGCAAAGGCCCTCGCGGTCGGGGGATATCGCATGGAGATCCACGCCGAGGACGCCGACTTATGGTGGCGTATGGCCCGCCGGTACGAGATTCATATGCTCCCCGAGCCGCTGGTGGGATTCCGCCAGAATCCGGCCAGCCTGAGCGCGCGCAACTTCAACCGCCAGGAGTTAGCCGGGATGTATGTGCAGTATCTGCTGCTGTCGGAGTTATGGGGCCTGGAGCCGCGCCCGTTTGCCGAGGTGGCCGGAGTGCTCAGCCGTTTTCTGCAGCCGGCCGCCCTTCGCGCCAAGGAGGCGCTGCGGCGCTTCAACATGCTGCGGGCCGAGGGACAGCGGCTGCGCGGTTTCGCAGCGCTTGTGCAGTCGGCGTGGAATTCGCCCGGGTATCTGCTGCGCAGGGCGCGGGATGAAGTTCTGCCCGGCGCGGTCTCGAACGGTGTCGATCCGGGCCTGTTCTGGCAACAAAAGGATGTTCTGTGGATCTGACTGAAGTACTTTCTGCCTCGGAAGCCAATGAAATTGAGACCGGTGATTCGGTCCCTCTGCCCATGCCGCCGCGGGTGGTCGTGGGCACGGTTCCCATCGATCGCATTTCCATGGATTATGCGGTGGTGCTGCTGGTCGAAGCCCTGCTGCAGCGCAGCCACCTGCCCACCCTGACCGTCGTCGGCCCCAACGCCTGGCTGGTGAATCTTGCCGAGGACAACGAGCGGTTCCGCGAAGCGATGCGCGCAGCGGACCTCGCCGTTCCCGACGGCATGTCGGTGGTCCTCGCCTCGCATCTGCTGGGCGCTCCGCTTCCCGAACGGGTGACGGGCGGCGATCTTATGGAGCGAATGTGCTCGGAGGCCGCCCACTACGGTTTCCGCGTCTTCCTGCTGGGCGGCCCGCACGGCACCGCCCTCATGGCCGGCTACAACCTGAGCCGGCGCTATCCCGGCCTGAACATCTGCGGAACGTATTGCCCACCCTTCGGATTCGAGCAGGACCCGGCGGAGCTGGAGCGGATTCGCGACAGGATAGATGAAGCCTCGCCGGATCTTCTTTGTGTCGCCTTTGGCGCTCCGAAGCAGGAGATCTGGATGCAAAACAACCGCTCGCTGAATGTGGGGGTGATGCTCGCGGTGGGCGCCGCCTTTGAGCGCCAGGCGGGCCTGGTCCGCCGCGCTCCCCGGTGGATGCAGCGGCTGGCTCTGGAATGGCTGTTCCGCCTGATGCTCGAGCCGCGCCGTTTGTGGCGCCGCTATTTGCTGGGGAATCCCCGCTTCGTGGGGCTGGTGCTGCGCCAGCTGGCGATTGAAAAGTGGAGCGGCCTGCGACGGCGGTTCACCCGGCCGGCCCATCCCGAGGCGAACGAGCCGAAAACCCTGCGCTCCTGATGCGCGGCGAAAGCGGCCTTCTCCGGAACGCCGGGGAATCTCAGAGCGGCCGATGGGCAAGGATCACCGCGGCGGCCTCGGCAGGATCCCGCGCCAGGAAATCAGCGCACGGATCGCGGCCTGGCGCCGCAAGGTCCGCCTGCGGAGAAAGCAGCCGAATCGTGCGCGCGCCGGCCGCTCGTCCGCACGCGGTGTCCGTGGGCTGATCGCCCACCATCCAGCAATCGGCCAGCGTCAGACCGAAGTCGTCGCGCGCCTGCAGCAAAAATCGCGGAGAGGGCTTTCGGCACCCACATACGCCGGAGTATCCCGGGGTCGCTCCTTTGGGGTGGTGGAGACAATAACAGAACCGGGCGAAGCGAATGCCGCCGGTCTCCAGTTCCCGAACCAATTTTGCATGGACGGCGCAAAGCTCCGCGTAACTGCATTTACCCAGCGCGTAGTTGGGCTGATTGGAAACCAGGATCAGCGGGAACCCGGCCGCCTGCAACCGGAGCAGCGCCCCGGCAGCGCCTTCCGCAAGGTGAAAATCGTTCACCGTGAGCGGCGATTCCATGCGGCCGGTCGCAGGATTCAGGACGAGGGGATTGAGAACCCCGTCGCGATCCAGGAAAACCGCCGCTACTTTCCCGATTCCCATTTCATTTCGTTGCGGCGCAGCCGCGGATGGGTAACGAGGAGATGACTCAGGACCGCCTGGAATTCTTCGGTATGCGGTGTAACCGCGCCGGGGTTGACAGGGGGAACGATCAGGCAGGCGTCCGCCATGCGCGCGGTCACTCCGCCGTCGCGTCCCACCACGCCGAGGATGCGCGCTCCCACCTCGCGCGCCAGCTCCAGACCGGCCACCAGATTCATGCTCACTCGCGGTTCCACGCTGCCGCCTCCCACCGAAAAGACAAATACGGCGTCGCGCGGGCCGAGGCGGCTGCCGCGCAGCCACTGCGCATAGCTCGAATCCCACCCGTGGTCGTTGATGCGGGCGGTCAGTTCGGCGACGTTGTCGGTCGGTGCGTAGCATTCCATCCCTGCAATCTTGCGGAAATCGGCGGCCGCGTGGCCGGCCTGCGCGGCGCCCCCGCCCACGCCCAGAAAGAAGAGACGGCCGCCGTCGTCGCGGATTGCCGCCAGCAGCGCCGCGATCCGCTCGACCCGGTCCGCGTCGATGGCTGCGGCGATGGCCTGAACTTCCTCGAGATAGCGGTGCGCATAGCTGCTGGCAGACAAGGAGTCGATCCGGATCAGAGAGAGGTTTTGCGCAACAGGGGATGTTCGCTGCCGCGCGCCCAGGCCAGATGAAGTCCGCCGGGGTCCGGGCACTCAGGATTCGAGGGCGGGACAGGGCGGCGCATAGTCTGGCGGATGCGCGTCGGAACCAGGCTGAAGAACAGAAAGTTCAGAACCGAGGCAGGCTCGGCGCGGCCTTCCAGCAGCAGGGCGCGCAGCAGCCGCAGGCGGGACCCGAGTCCGGCGCGGCTGGTCTGGGCGCGCCACGCGCACTCCACCGCGACAAACCAGGAGAACGCACGGCGCGAGATCAGCGGGCGAAGGCTGCGAATCCAGGCGAGAGAGGCTTGCCAGTCCGCGGAACGCCCGACCGTAGCGCGGCCGTCTTCCACGCGCCACACCGACAGCGGTTCGTTCAGCATGGAGAAGCCGACCCCGTCGTGGGCGGCCACGCGAATCAGCCAGTCCCAGTCCTGATGCATCGGCAGGCCCGCCCGAAAGGGGACGGCGAGAAGCAGATCGCGGGGAGCCAGCAGGGTCGAGCACTGCATTACCCCGGCCGAGTCGCCGGTTCGCTCCCGGCAGAACAGAAAATCGGCAATCGGCTGCATCGGGCGGTACACCTGGGTGGGCAGCACGCGGCGGCTGGTGGGTGAGCGCGCAATCACCCGCGACGAAACCACCGGGAACCAGTCATGCATCTCCCCCACGGCCCGCATTTGCCGTTCGATCTTGCGCGGCAGCCAGGCGTCATCGTCGTCGAGAAAGGCGATCCACTCGCCCCGCGCCGCGCGCACCCCGACATTCCGGGCCTCCGAACCGCCCCGCGATTTCTCCAGATAGATCACCCGCACGCGGGTGCCGCTGAATAAGCTGAGCCGCGAGGCGGTCTCCGGATCCGGGCCATCCACTACCACCACCACCTCGAGGTTGGTCCAGGTCTGCGCCAGCGCGCTTCGCACTGCGGCCGCCAGCAGATCGGGCCGGCCGTGGGTCGGAATGACCGCGGAGACCAAAGGACGATCCGAATTCGAGGAGGAGCGGATCACAGGCGCAGCCAGGCCAGAGGGCCTGTACCCCTGCAGAATAAGGGCGCCGTCAGGAAGGGACCAGATTACTCATGACTCGCAGGGACCCTTAAGTAATCCGGACCGGGAAGGGTCCCACCCCGTCGCGGGCCGGGGCGAGCAGGGTGCGCACCGATCGGCTATTTCATGTTGTCGAGGACCGAGCCGACAATGCCGCCCAGAAGGCCGGCTTCGGCAGTCTGGCGGGGCTGCTGCGAGGGCATGTACTCCATCAGTTGATGAGCCAGCTTCGAAATCGGCAGAGTCTGCAGCCAGATGCGGCCCGGGCCGGTCATCACCGCGAGAAAAAGCCCGTCCCCGCCGAAGATCAGGTTCCTGATGCCGCGCACCATGGTGATCTGAAACGCAACGCTGGCCTGGAAGGCGCCGACATGTCCGGGATGCACGAGCAGCGTTTCGCCGGGCTGCAGGTCGCGGGTGACCAGCTCGCCGGAAAGCTCCAGCCACGCCGTGCCCTGGCCGCCGATTTTCTGCAGCAGGAAACCATTGCCTCCAAAAATGCCGGCGCCCAGCGATTGCTGGAATCCGACGCTGATGGCGATGGCCGAGGTTGCGCAAAGAAAGCCATGCCGGTGGACCATGTACTCGTTGCCGGGCGCGACCTCGACCGGCACAATGTGGCCGGGGACGCGGGTGGCGAAGGCCAGCTCGCCGGGGCCGCCAGCTGCCCGATATTCGGTCATGAACAGGCTGCCGCCGCCGACCACGCGCTTGAAAGCTCCCAGCAGCCCTCCGCCGCCGGCAAATTGCGTGTGGGTGGTCATCTGCACGTTGGGCGACATCCAGGAGAGCTCGCCCGCCTCGGAGATGACGGAGTCATTCGGCTCGAGCTGGAACTCAAGCACCGGCATGGTGGTGCCGACAATGCGGTTTTGCATGACGACAGGGTACCGCAAGGCTGCGGACCTGTGCTATCGAGGCGCGGAGGGGCGACCGAATGCACCTTGCCCGGTGCATTTCTAAGTGCGGTGTATTTCTTTGGCGGGCTTTCGCTCCGGAAGTAATCAGGTTCACGGATGTTATTTGCCAGCGCCTCGCAGAAATGCGGCGGGGAAAGCGCGGCGGGGACGCCGTTGGTAACCAGGTTCTCCGCTCAATGTTGATGACAGGTAAAGGTCGTGGCAAAGACAGCCGATAAGTCATCTATAGGTTAGAAAGACAATTGAGCAGGAGATTCCCGAAACAGGAAGCAATTCACCGATAGTTCCATATTAGATTCGATGGTAACTCAAAGTTAGCACCGATGTGATCACGGGCACAGTCGCTGGTGCGTGACCAACGGATGATCGCAACAGCGTTTCACACTTCGCCCGGCCACCTCGATTAGTACGGGCCTCTGACGTCGCCGCCGCAAACAAGCTTGCGAGCGCGAACCGTGGTCGTGTGCGAAGGCGCTAGCGAGGTGCCCTTGATGCAGGTCCGTCTTCTTCGTTCCCTTTCTGGCCGGTGCCCGGCCGATGATGCTTCCACTCCCAGCCCCGCGCAGCGGGCGGAACGACGCCGCCCCGGAATCGTCCTGTTGGCTGCCGCGGCCCTGCTGGCGTTCGCGCCCTGTGCGGCGCAGGCCGCGGGCTTCGTGCAGGCTGCCGCCGCCACTCCTCAGACTCCCGTTGCCACAGTCACTGTCGCCTATGCGAAGGCGCAGACGGCCGGGGATCTCAACGTGGTCGTGGTCGGATGGAATGACACAACCGCTGCCGTCCAGTCGGTCCAGGACAGTGCAGGGAACGTCTATCACCTGGCCATTGGTCCCACCGTCGGCCAGGCGGTCGAGCAGTCGATTTACTACGCTTCGCAGATCGCCGCCGGCACTAACACCGTCACGGTAAGGTTCACCAAGGCAGCCACTTATCCGGATATCCGTGTCCTCGAGTACAGCGGATACTCTTCTCTGGATGTTGTGGCAGGCAGCAATGGTAACAGTACGAGTGCTGCCAGCGGTTCGGCGACCACGACCACAGCAAGCGAACTGATCTTCGGAGCGACCACCGTTGCGACCGCTGTGTCCAAAGCCGGAAGCGGCTTCACGCTGCGCATCTATACCTCGCCCGACTCGGATGTTGCCGAGGACAAGACGGTCACGGCTGCAGGGAGCAATAATGCGAAAGCCTCCCTGGTTTCGTCCGGCCCCTGGGTCATGCAGATGGCCACGTTTTCCGCAGGCTCCGGGAGCGGGCAACAGTCCCTGGCTGCGGTCTCCTGCGGCGGCAGTTCGGAGACGGGAGCGGCGAGCGACGCCTGCACCGTCACTCTGACGTCGGCAGCGCCGAGCGGTGGGACGACGGTTTCTCTCGCCAGCAACAATAGCGCGGTGACCCTTCCGGCATCACTAACGGTGGCCTCAGGATCGACCAGCGCTGCCTTCACGGCGACCGCTGCAGCGGTCACCACAGCGCAGACGGCAACGTTGACCGCGACTG
>JBAUGH010000179.1:0-5048 GCA_049679565.1 Acidobacteriaceae bacterium | reverse complement strand
GTCCAGATCCCCAGCTGAAAATGGAGTCCCCGCGCCGCCGTCTGCGCCGCAACGAACTGCAGCGTCTCCAGATTCCGCCGCCGCTCCTCCCCGCTTACCGCCGCCGGAGTCGCCAGCGGCTGACCATCGGCCGTCCGCAGCTGCACCACCCGCACAGCCTCGTATCCCGGCACCTCCACCAGATACGGATAGGGCAGATGAAAATAGTCATCGGTCACGCCGCGCGGAAAGTCGTACTCCAATCCAAAGGCAAAGCAGAAGCGGTTGAAGCGACTGGCCACCAGAGTGTCCAGATATCCGCCCCAGAAACCCCTGTCGTAGTACCAGGGCTTGTCTTCCAGCTCGCAGCAGAAATACCGCCCCACACTCCGCGTTTCATTCGCCGGATGCTCCTCCACCGGCTGTGTCGGGTTCAGCGCGGCGAGCGGATGCGCGCCATACTCCACCCGCTCGGCCAGCTCCAGCAGCGCATAGACAAACCCGAGCGGATCGTTCGCCTCTACCAGCACCGCCGGAGTCTCGCCGGCCATCATCGTCCCGAAGTTCATCCGCATCGCCCGCGTCATCCGGAAGCTCTCCGCGCCCGCCAGCTCCTGGGCGCGCTGCCCCGCACTCGTCCGGCGGAATTGCTGCGCCATCTCCGAGTGCGGTCGAGCTGCCGCCACCACAAAGCTTGCCCCGGCCGCCTCCCCAAGCGACGTCACCAGCTCCGCCTCCACAGCCTTCGCCGCCAGCGCCTGCGACAACTTCCGGGCCGCGCGGCGCACGGGCCCGCTCCCCGCCACCGCATCGGCCACATCCACCATCAGGCAGAATTTCTCCGCACGGGAGGCGCGCGCCTCGGGCACAACTGTGCTCGCAGCCGCCGCCCCCGCCAGCTTGAGAAAATCCCGCCGCGTCCCGCCTGCTCGTCTCTGCGTCACGTCCCGCTCTCCTTACTCCCCGTGGACTTCCACTTCGAGCCGCTGCTGCCGATCGCCCTTGCGGAAGAACAGCAGGAACGGCAAACACGCCAGGCTCAGCCACCCCAGCAGGCGAAAGTCATCGGTATACGACAGCAGTGTCGCCTGCTGCCGCAAGTTCCGATACAGCATGCCCAGCGCCGCATGCGTAGCGTTCGCGCTGCCGTAGCGTCCGGCAAAATAATGCCCGAACCACTGCACCGCATTCCAATACGCGGGCGCCGCCGGGTTCAAACTCGCCGCCAGATAGGTCTGGTGGCGCTGCTCCCCGCGCACCAGCAGCGTGGTCACCATCGAAATTCCGAAGCTTGCTCCCATATTCCGCAGCAGGTTGTAGAGCCCCGTTCCCGCCCCGGTCAGCTCCCTGGGCAGGGTCTTCATGGTCAGCGTAGTCAGCGGCACAAAGAGGAACCCGTTGGCGAATCCGTTGACGATGTTCGGCCAGATCACGTTCCCCATCCCCGCGGTCAGGGTGAGGTGGCCGAGCATGAAGAGCGAAGCGCTCCGGATCACGACTCCCAACGCGATCAGCAGCCGCTCATCGACCTTCCCGATCAGCTGGCCGGCGAGAATCATCGACGCGATTGCTCCAATCCCGCGCGGCGACACCGCCAGGCCGCTGTCGTAAGCCGTGTACCCGATCAGGTCCTGCAGAAACAGCGGGAGGATCGCAGTGGTCCCGTAGATCACCACCCCCAGCAGCCCGATCATGAAGGTTCCGGTCGCGAGGTTCCGGTCCTTCAGGATTCGCAGGTTCACAATCGGCGACTTTGCCTGCCACTCGTGCACCAGAAACGCCACCAGCGCCACGGCCGCGATCCCGATGAACCATCGCACCCACACGGCCGCGAACCAGTCGACTTCCTGACCCTTGTCGAGGGCGACCTGGAAGCAGCTCAGCATTAACGCCAGCAGGCCCAGCCCCCAGAAATCGATACCGCTTCCCTTCGCCTGGGCCCTGGCGCGCAGCAGGTAGGGCGGGTCTTCCACAAAAGTGTTGATCATCACCAGCGCCAGGATCCCGACTGGCACATTGATATAGAAAATCCACCGCCAGGTGTAGTTATCGGTGATCCATCCGCCCAGCAGCGGCCCCACCAGGGGCGACACGATGATCCCCATCCCGTAGACTGCCATCGCCTGCCCGCGCTTCTCCCGGGGAAAGCTCTCGAGCAGCACGGCCTGCGAGACCGGCTGCAGGCCGCCGCCTGCGGCGCCCTGCACCACCCGCGCCACAATCAGCATGCCGAGGCTGGTCGCGGCCCCGCACCACATGGACGCCAGCGTGAACAGGCACACCGAAAGCAGCTGATACCGCTTCCGCCCCAGCACCTGGCTCAGCCAGCCGGAAGTCGGCAGCACGATGGCATTCGAGATGAGGTAGCTGGTCAGAACCCAGGTCGACTCATCCGTGGTTGCCGACAGGTTCCCGGCAATGTGCGGCAGCGAAACGGTCGCCACAGAGGTGTCCAGCACCTCCATGAACGTCGCCAGCATCACCGAAAAAGCAATCAGCCAGACATTGTGGCTGGGCCGCCAGGTTTCATCAGCGGACTGCGACGTTGCTGCGGCGGCCACAACTCACCATAGCCTCCGCTGCCGCCCTCGAACAAGAGCCGCCGTCGCCGCCGCACGGATCACTAAGCACTGACCCGTGTTTACTGACCCCTCGCACCCCCGGCGCCCATCAGCACCAGCGATCGCTGCGCAAACGGCGCGTACACCAGCACCGCCATGGCCGCCAGGGCCAGCCCAAAGTCGATGTGGTGGAGCAGCAGAAACGGCGACAGCGCCCAAAGCTCATCGAACACCAGCAACACCGGCCACAGCCGCAGATATCGCTCCCCCATACGCGGAGCCCGCAGCAGCACCGCCGTCACCAGAAACGCCCGCACCGGGATCAGCAGCGCCGCGGTGACCACCAGCACGGTCAGCACCGCGATGGGCCGCGGCCACGCCGTGACCAGTTCCTGAATCTCCGCCAGATTCCCCAGGGCGCCCACGTAAAACCCCACATACATCAGTTGCAGCAGGACAAAGAACGTCTGCGCCTTGCGATACGACATCCGCGGCAGTTCCTCCGCCGTCGGCAGAAAGCCGGTGCTCCGCGCAGGCGCGGGGTCGGCCGCCTCCGTCCGCGCATCGCCCGTTCCGATCCGCTCCACCGGCGCCACAAATCGATATCCCCGCCGCGCCAGCGTCTCCACAAAACGCGGCCCAGCCGCGGTATCCCCCAGCGCCTCGCGAATCCGGTTGATCGCGGAGTTGACTCCATGCTCGGCATCGACGAAGGTCCCCTCCGGCCAGAGAGCGCGCGCGATCTCCTCCCGGGTCAGCACCTCACCTGGCCGCTCGAGCAGCATGGTCAGCACCTGGAACGGCTGCGCGTTCAGCTTCACCCGCAGGCCCTGCCGCCGCAGCTCGCCGGTCCCGGCATCGGCCTCAAACACGCCGAACCGGTACCGCCTCTCCGACCCTGTTTCCGCGCCGCCCGCCGCCATCGTCCCCGAGTCTACCCGATGAAGCTCGCAAGTTTCGGCCTTTTCTCCGGCGAGAACTTTCCCCAACCCTCGCCCCTGCAATTACCTGCGCCGTGAGGATCATTCACCGTCCGGTGACCTCCCATGCATCGACTCCGCGCCCCGCCAGGCCCAGATTTCTCTCATGAACGACCGCCCCATCCGCCACTCCCGAACCCTGATCGCCTTGATTCTCCTTCTTGCCGCCGTCCCCGCCTTCGCCGACCCGCCCACCCCGGCCGCGCTCGCGACCTATCAGAATTACGTTGCAGCCCTCGAAGCCCGGCTCACTCGCCAGCACGCTTCAGCGGCTACCTTCCTTGCCGGCTTGCCATTCGATTCCGAAAACCAGGGCCGCCTCCATCAAGGCGAGCTCCTCATCGACGACCTCACTCCGCCGGACGGCGCCCCGCTGCCGGGAGCCCTTCTCCACCACTGGCGCGCCACGGCCTTCGTCCCCGGCGCCACAGCGGACGCCTTCGACCGCCTGCTGCGCGATTTCCCGGCTTATCCGCGCGTCTTCGCCCGGCAAGTTATCGCCGCTCGCGCCGAGACTCCCACCGGCGAACCGGTCGCGCCCCGGAACTACCAGGTCCTCCTGCGGGTCCGCCAGCATCACGTTCTCACGGTCGTGCTCGAGACCGCCTACGACGTCGCCTTCGTTCAACTCGACCCGCAGCACCGCTCCAGCATTTCCCGCAGCACCCAAATCGCTGAAATCGGCTCTCCCGGCACGCCCGCGGAGCATGCGCTCTCGCCCAGCGACGATCACGGCTACCTCTGGCGTCAGAACACGTACTGGTCGTGGGAAGAACGCGACGGCGGCCTCTACCTCCAGATCGAATCCGTCTCCCTCACCCGCTCCATTCCCTATGGACTTGGGTGGGCCGTTGGCCCCTACATCGCCAGCGTTCCTCGCGACTCGCTCACCTTCACCCTCGGCGCTGCCGCCGCCGCGCTCCGCTCATCCCCCGGCCCGCGCCTCGCATCGAGCGCCAGCCGGCATGACCTTACCCCACACGACCTTAACCCGCACGAAAGGACCCGTCCATGAGCACCGCCTCCATTCCCGCGCAACGCCCTTTCCAGTCCGCCCGCCGCATCAACCGTTCGCTCACCGCCGCACTTGAGTCACGCGCGCTCACCTGGATGGCCGAGCGCGCGCCCGCGTGGCTCACGTCGGATCAGCTCACGCTCCTCGGCCTCGCCGCGCAAATCGCCGCGGGTCTCTGCTACGCCTTCGCCCGTTTCGACCGCCGCGCCCTCCTGCTGGCGGTCCTCTGCATCGCCCTCAACTGGCTGGGCGACTCGCTCGACGGCACTCTGGCCCGGGTGCGCCGTCGCCAGCGCCCTCGCTACGGCTTTTACGTCGACCACATGGTCGACCTGTTCGGAGCGCTCGCGCTCCTCGCCGGCATTGCCTGCTCGGGACTGATCCACTGGCCCATCGCTGCCGCCCTGCTCATCGCCTTCTTCCTCCTCGCCGCGGAAAGCTATCTCGCGACCTATACGCTCAGCACCTTTCAGCTCTCCCAGGGCTTCTTCGGACCCACGGAGATCCGTATCC
>JBAUGH010000178.1:0-3226 GCA_049679565.1 Acidobacteriaceae bacterium | reverse complement strand
GAGCTAATTAGTGCCATCTTTCTTGGGGTAAGTTGGTTTGTAAGTCGTTCTAAGTCAACGGTCATTACTTTGGATTTTTGGGTCCCCTCTTGACAGGTTTTTTTAGAGCGGCTCCTGACCCGAATTTCCTGCCGGGATGGCGGTTCTGCTGTTCGTTGATCGGCGATACGGAAATGTATGGCCGCCTGGATTTTGTTCTTTCCGTGTGTGGCGGCTTCCTTAAAAGAAGGCGATGGTGCCGAGGGCGAATGAGTTGGAGGCGCCGACGGCGCCGGCCTGCGATTCGGAATGGGTGTGGGTGAACTCGCCCACGAGGTTGACCCATGAGGTGAGGTGGTAACGGCCCTGGCCTATCCAGGAGAGGTTATTGCGGGTGATTGAATCCGTACACAGGGTGGTGGCGCCGGTACAGACGGTTTCGCCGGAGTCTGCGCGGCGGAGGCCGCTCTGGCCGTAACTGACGCCGAGGGTCCATTTTTTGGCGATGGTATCCATGAGCTGCGCGTAGTAGCCGTCGGAGGGGCGGGTGGCTCCGGAAGGGCTGGTGGCGAGGAAGAGGAGACCTTCGGTTCCTACGCCGGAGCCGTTGTATCCATAGAGGACGAGGCTGGCGGATTTGAAGTCGAGCTTGCCGCCGTAGTCGACGGCATTAGCGCGGACGTGCTGGCCGGGGGTGAGGGTGAGGAGCGGATCGGCGGTGGCGCTGGAGGTGTTGGCTTCCATGCTCTGGGTGAGGTAGTTGGTCCAGAGAGCGGCTTTGAGGGGATGGGTGGCGGGTGAGGCGTACGTCAACTCGGACTGGAACTGGGGCTGGCCGTCGCCGGTGAGGGGCGCGGAGAGCTGGGGCAGGGCGAGGGTGGTGGCGATGGCGTCGTTGAGGGGCTGGAAGACAGCGCCGGCGATCCGGAGGCCGCGCACGGAGGGCGAGGTCCAGCGGATCTGGGGCATGAAATCGGTGTAGATGTAGCCGAGGCCGATACGGCCGAGGGTAACGGAGCCGGGGCCGGGACCGGCGTTGCTGCCGTTGGTGGTGCCGGCGCCAAAGAGGGTCATGTCGTTGAGGATGGCCTGCTGGCCGAAGAGGCCGAGGTCGCGGCCGGCTTCGAAGGTGCCGATGTTGGCGTTGCCGATGGTGAGGTACTGCTGGCGGAAGTCGACGCCGGCGACGCCGAAGCCGGTGGAATTGCCGGAGGAGAGATTGATGCCGCCGGGGTTGAGCATGAGGCTCTCGATGCCGGGCCAGATGCCGAAGACGGCGGCGACGTCGAGGCCGTTCTGATGGGTGGAGAGCCTGATGGTGAGATCGCCGGGGAGCAGTCCGTTGCGGATGGAGGAGGTGGGTTGCTGGCCGATGCTGGCGAGGCAGAGGACGCAACCGGGGGCGGTGGGATCGGGATGGTCGTACACGTAGAATCCGTTGATCTCGCCGGAGAAGGTGAGGTCGGTGGGGCCAATGTGGAGGCCGACGCCGCTGTCGGCGGCGGTCACGAGGCGGGCGGGAATTTCAGCGGGTTGCGCGGGCGGCGCGGGGGTGGCGGGCGTGTCCGCGGGAGCCGGTGCGGAGGCCGTTTGTTTGAGGGGAGCGGAGGGTAATGGAGCGGCCAGCGCAGCGCTCTTTTCCGCGAAGTGCTTTTTAAGCGTGTCGTACTGCTGCCGGGTTACGGTTCCGTTAGCCAGCAGGACATCGAGCAGCTCGTCGACGTCGCACTGCGGTGCGGAAGCAGGCGTTGCGGCGGTTTGACCGAAGGCCGGAGGGATGGCAGCGGCGGCCGGCAACAGGGCGGCCAGCAGGAGGGTTGAGGGGGCGATGGGGCCGATGTATTTGCGGAACCAGCGTCTGGCTGGAGTCGTGCAGGTTGGGGGATGGAGGCGGGACTGGGGGAAGGGCGGCGGCAATGGGTTCATTCTTCATTCCTTTCCCAGAGCGGCGAAGCACAGACACAAGCGCGGCAGGGTGTGAGCGGGGCCGGCAGGAGCGATCGCTCTGGGTGGGGCGGCTATCTGTCTGGTAAGTGACCATGGGCGGGATGGGGCAGGATGTGACTCGGATCACAAGCTCTACGTGACAGAAGTAAGGGACGGGTTTGCCGGCGAGGGCGGGGATACGGGTTTGCTGCTAACTCGGGCGAGTTAGCAGGGGAGGGCTGGTGGTCCGGCCCACGTTCGACTCAGGCATACCGCCGCTCGCGCGGCAGGTCGAGAATCGGACCGAAGATCGCCTGAGCGGCCTGCTCGGAAGCGGACGGCCGGCGATTGCCAGGCGCGGCAGGAGGGCGCCGGGGGGGTAAATCAATTGCATCGTTTCCGAGGCAGACGTATACTTCCGGCTTCCCCCGAAAACGGTTCCCAAACAAGGAGGCTGTATGGGCAAGATCAATGTCGGCCGGTGGTTTTTGTGCGGGATTATCGCGGGTATCGTGGGCGACATCGTGGAGGCCATCGCTGAGGGCGTGTGGCTGGGACCCTATTGGAATGGGGCGATGAAGGTGCTGGGAAAGCCTCCGCTTTCTATGGCGCAGATTGTGCAGTTCAACCTGATAGGGCTGGTGATCGGGTTCGCCGCGCTGTGGATTTATGTCGGGATCCGGCCGCGTTTCGGGGCCGGTCCGAAAACCGCGGTCTACGCCGGGCTGGTGACGTGGGTGCTGTCGTCGCTGGTGGCGAACACGTTCTTCATGGTGATCCCGTACATGTATCCGCACCACCTGGCGCTGTACGCGACGATTGTGGATCTGGTGGCGTGTCTGCTGGGCACGCTGGCAGGAGCGGCGTTGTACAAGGAAGCGTGAGCGGGAAGGGCAGAGCGTGGAGCCGCAGGTCTTGCCTGGAGGGTTGAGGACGGAAAACCGTGCAGGTTCCTCAGGAGCCTGCACGGCGGGTTGAGGCTGCTGGATTGAAGCGGTTAAAGGTTGGCTTTTCGATTGCCTGAGAAGAGGCGGACGATCCAGGTGAGGATGACGGCTCCGATGACGGCGATGACGATGCTCATGATGAGGCCGTGCTGACCGACTCCGCCGAGGCCGAGGTGGGCAGAGATGAATCCGCCGATGAGGGCGCCGACCAGACCGACGATCATATCCATGATGAAACCGAAGCCGGAGCCCTTCATGATTTTTCCGGTAATCCAGCCGGCGAGTGCACCGATGATGATCCAGGCGAGAATGCTATGCCCCATCTTTAGTTCTCCTTTTGTTTTCGTATTCGGGGGACGCTCTCTGATATCGCA
>JBAUGH010000177.1:0-2350 GCA_049679565.1 Acidobacteriaceae bacterium | reverse complement strand
GTAGACGGTAAGCGCCGCGATCGCGGCCGCGGTCATGGCTTCCATCTCCACGCCGGTGGGCGCAGTCGTCGCGGCTGTGGCGCGGATGGCGATCCCTCCGGCAACGACTTCCGTCTTCACATCCACGAAACTGAGCGGCAGCGGATGGCACAGGGGGATCAGCTCGGCGGTGCGCTTGGCTGCCTGGATGCCGGCGATCCGCGCAATCTCCAGCGGATTGCCTTTGGGATTGTGCGGCAGCGCCGCCAGCGCTTCGGGCGAGAGCGCGACGAAGACGGAGGCTTCCGCTTCACGGCGCGTGGCCGCTTTGCCGCTGACGTCCACCATCCGGGCCTCGCCGGCGTCATCGAAATGGGAGAGCTTGCTCATCGCTTTTAGAGTACCCCGCCCGCCCCGAACCCGCGGACCCCGGGGTGTGATAGCTTCGGGAATTGGCGTCCAGGCGAGCGGACGCCAGACGTCAAAACAGAGCGGGCCAGGAGTCCGCCGACCAGCAGTCAACTTTCTTTGGGGAGTGAGAACAACCATGCAGGCAGCGGGCCTTCGTGTCTCTCGCAGTGTCCTCGCGCTGGCGCTCGGCGCGATCTTCCTCATCCATCCCGGTCTCCGCGCGCAGCCAACCGGAGCGGCCCACCAGAATCCGAACTGGTGGAAGAACGCGGTCATTTACGAGATCTATCCGCGCAGCTTCCAGGATTCGAACGGCGACGGCATCGGCGATCTGAATGGGATCACCTCGCGGCTCGACTACCTGAAGGGCCTCGGCATCGACGCCATCTGGCTGACGCCCATCTACCCCTCGCCCCAGGTGGACTTCGGCTACGACATCTCCGATTACTACAGCATCGATTCGCAGTACGGCACGCTCGCGGATTTCGACCGGCTGGTGAGCGAAGCGCGCAAGCGCCATATCGGCATCATCATGGACCTGGTGCTGAACCACACCTCCGACCAGCATCCATGGTTTAAGGAATCGGAAAGCTCGCGCACCAATCCCAAAGCCGACTGGTACATGTGGCACGACGCGAAGATGGTCAACGGCCATCGCGAGCCGCCCAACAACTGGGAGTCGGTCTTCGGCGGCTCCGCCTGGCAGTGGGATCCCGCGCGCCAGCAGTACTACTACCACCGCTTCTACATCCAGCAGCCCGACCTGAACTGGAACAATCCCCAGGTCCGCAAGGCCATGTACGACGTGGAGCGCTTCTGGATCCGCCATGGCGCGGCCGGCTTCCGGCTCGACGCGATCACGTCCCTGTTCGAAGATCCAAAGGATCGCGATGAGGCGTACGTGCTCGGCCCCAACGGCAAGCCGCTCATCAACGCCTACGGCGACAAAGTGGTGGAGACCAATCTCACCGACAATCTGCCCGAGGTCCACGACGTGCTGCGCGAGCTGCGCCAGGTCGCGGACCAGACGCAGGGGCGCAAGGTGGTGCTGATCGGCGAAACCTATCTGCGCAACGTGGGCGATCTGCGCCAGATGTATGGGCCGCACAACGACGAGCTCGATCTGCCTATGGATATGCAGGTGGGCTTCCCGGCCAGCGGGCCGACCATGGATGTGCAGCGCTTCCGCGAGCGCATCAACGAGGCGGAAACGGAGATCGGCGGCAACATGCCGCTGTTTGTCTTCGACAACCACGACAACCCGCGCTGGGACCGCTGGGATCACGCCACGTATCACGACGACGTGGGCCGGGTGCTCGCGACCATCCTGTTCGCCTCGCGCGACACCGCCATGATGTATTACGGCGACGAGATCGGCATGGTCACCACCCCCCCGAAGCGCAAGGAGGACGTGAAAGACCCCATCGGCATCCGCGGCTGGCCGAAGGAAAAGGGCCGCGACGGCGAGCGCACGCCGATGCAGTGGACGGCGGGTCTCGACGCCGGCTTCTCGACCGCGGCGAAAACATGGCTGCCGATTCCGCCCAGCTATAAGACCATCAACGTCGCGGTGGAACAGCCGCGGCCCGACTCCATGCTGGACTGGTACGAGAAGATCATCGCCCTCAAGCGCGCCGATCCTGCGCTGCACGACGGACAGGAGATCATGCTGAACACCAGCGACCCGCATGTGCTCTCGTGGCTGCGGAAGGCGCCCAATGGAGAGGCCGTGGTGGTGGCCTGCAACCTCACCGAGCAGCCGCAGACGGCCAGCTTCAACCTGAAGGCTCAGGGCGTGAACCGCTTCCACTTAAAGACACTGCTGAAAACGCCGGGCGCGCCCGATCCGCTGTCGCTGGATATGGTGCAGCTGGGGCCCTTCGGCGTGTACATCGGCCAGGTGCGGTAAGCGAGTGGACCGTGACCCGTGCACAGCGGTCAACGCTTACTGTTCACGGTT
>JBAUGH010000176.1:0-3748 GCA_049679565.1 Acidobacteriaceae bacterium | reverse complement strand
CATCACCACCACGGCCTTGCGGAAGGGGAGCAGCTCGCGGGTGTGAAAGAGAATGCCGGCGGCCGAGCAGGCTCCGCTGGGCTCGGGAGTGAGGCGCGCGGCGTAGAGCAGAGTGCGCATGGCGGCGCGGATTTCCGCCTCGCTGACCGTGACGATGTCGTCCACGTAGGTGCGGATGTGTTCGAAGTTCAGCCCGCCCAGGGACTGGGTGCGCAGACCGTCGCACATCGTCCGGGTGGTCATGTCGGCAGGCCAGGTGACGAGTTGCCGGGAGCGGAAGCTCTCCTGGGCGTCGGCGGCCAGTTCCGGCTCCACGCCGATGACCCGGACCGCAGAGTTCGACAGCTTGATGGCCGTGGCGATCCCGCTCAGCAGGCCGCCGCCGGAGACGGGCGAGAGGACCAGGTCGACGTCGGGCAGGTCTTCGAGGATTTCGAGGCCGCAGGTGCCCTGGCCGGCGATGATCTGCTCGTCGTCGTAGGGCGGGATCATGATGTAGCCGTATTGCGCTGCCAGCTCTTCGGCCTTCTCTTTGCGGGCGGAGCTGGCCGGGCCGACTTCGACAATCTCGGCGCCGAGGGCGGCGGTGGCGCGCTTCTTCACCTCGGGCGCATTCGACGGCATCACGATAACGGCTTTAGCGCCGACCACCCGGGCGGCGTAGGCCACTCCCTGAGCGTGGTTGCCGCTGGAATACGTGATGACGCCGCGGGAGCGCTGTTCCGGCGTGAGCTGGGCGATTTTGTTATAAGCGCCGCGCAGCTTGAAGCTGCCGATGGGCTGCAGGCCTTCGGCCTTGACGTAGACCTCGGCGCCCTCGAAGCGCGGGTCGAAGAGGCGGACCAGCGGCGTGCGGGCAGCAACGCCGCGGATGCGGGTTTGGGCGTCGCGGAAGGCGTCGAGGGTGAGGAGGTGCGGAGCGGTAGCGGTCGCCATGGGTCCCATTGTAGAGGGCCTGGGAGAAAGGCCGTTATCCCGGCGCCGATCGGAGGAGGGCGTCGAGCAGGGGATGGGAAGGCCGGGCAAATGGGTTGACCACGGTGACTCCCCGCCAAATGAACCCGTCCTGCATGTCCTCCGAAAGCAGGAGGCGGCAACCGGCCTCGGCGGCGGCGTTGAGAATGACCGCGTCCCAGAGGCCAAACTGGCGGGTGGCCAGATCCGTTGCGGCCAGCAACACGGACGTCGTGGTTTCTACCAGGGAAAAGGCGTTGCTCCAGCCGGAAACAGCAATTCGCGCGTCAGCCGGTGTGCGCCCCGCCTTGCGGACGAGGACCTGAAAAAGCTCACCCAGCGCCTGTACCGGAATAACCGCGTCGTCCGGGAGTTTCTCGATGAGGTCCCAGGCTTCCTTTTTCCTTGCGGCTCCATTGACGCCCTCGGCGTAGGCGAGGATGTTCGTGTCGAGCGCGGCCTTCACCGCTCATCCTCGTACAATTCCTCTCGGGTCCAGCGGCCGGCGCGGCCGGCGGTCTGCCCGCGCAGTCTCATGAGAAGAGCTTTTCGCGCATCGACCATCGTCCTTCCCGCCTCGCCGACCGGAGAGAGCTTCGCAATGGGCTGACCGTGGCTGGTCACGACGTAGCTGCGTCCCTGGCGGACGCCGCGGAGGAGATAGGAGAATGTCCGATTGGCATCCGTAGCGGAAATTTCCTTTTGCATGATTTGCTTTCCCCTCCAGGCCCGATATTGTAGTGATATTCACTACTTTACCGCGGTGGCGCAGGCAAGGCAAGGATCATCGGCGGCAAAAGGCGCGTGAAAGAATAGGAAGCATCCGTATGAATCCCGAAACGACCCCCGCACCGCTGCACGCGGAACAACCTCCGTCCGAGCAACCGGAATCCTCCCTCCCTGCCGAACCCACCGAATCCTTCAGCGAGATGCTGTCGCAGTTCGAAAAGAGCCACCGGCCGGAGCCGGGCGCGAAGCAGCTGGAGGGGACGGTCATCTCCCTCGGGCCCGACGCCGTTTATCTCGACATCGGTTATAAGACCGAAGGCATGCTGCCGCGCACCGCGTTTCGCGACAACGCCGAGACCGTGAAGCCGGGCGAGAAGTTCTTCGTGTCCGTCAAGGGGCGGAATGAGGAGCATTACTACGTGCTGTCGCTGGCGCGGGTGGCGCAGCCGCGAGACTGGACGCAGCTGGAGGAAGCCTTCGCGCAAAAGCTGACGATTCCCGGCACCGTGACCGGCGTGGTCAAGGGCGGGCTCACCGTGGATGTGGGCGTACGGGCTTTCCTGCCGGCCTCGCGGAGCGGCACGCGCGATGCAGCGGAAATGGCGAAGCTGGTCGGCCAGGAAATCACCTGCCGCATCACGCAACTCGACGCGGCGGACGAGAACGTGATCGTGGATCGGCGCGCCGTACTCGAGGAAGAAGCGCTGGCGGCGGGGCAGAGCCAGCTCGCGGCTCTCGCGGAAGGTGCGGTGATCCGCGGCACGGTGAGCCGCATCGCCAGCTTCGGCGCCTTCGTGGACCTGGGCGGCATCGACGGCCTCCTGCATATCAGCGACCTGGCGTGGAGCCGGGTGGCGAATCCCGAGGACGTGGTGCAGCAGGGCCAGACCGTCGAAGTGAAGATCCTCAAGATCGACCGCGAGACGCGCAGGATTTCGCTCGGCCTCAAGCAACTCCAGCCCGAGCCGTGGGAAACCGCGGCAGACCGCTACCAGGCCGGCGCGCGTGTGACCGGCACGGTGACCCGGCTGACGGATTTCGGCGCATTCGTGGAGCTGGAGCCGGGCATCGAGGGCATGATTCATGTGTCGGAGATGTCGTGGGTGAAGAAGGTGCGGCGGCCCGGCGACATTCTGAAAGTGGGCGACACAGTGGAGGCAGTGATCCTGAGCATGAGCCCGCCTGAGCGGCGGATGGCGCTGGGGCTGAAGCAGACGCTGGGCGATCCCTGGGTGGACGCGGCGAAGAAATTCCCGGCGGGATCGGCGGTCGAGGGCCCGGTCACGAAGCTCGAAAAATTCGGCGCGTTTGTGCGCATGGCCGAGGGCGTCGAGGGGCTGGTGCACATCAGCGAGATCACCGCGGAGCGGCGCCTGGCGCATCCCCAGGACGCGCTGAAGGTGGGGCAGGTGGTGCGCGCGCAGGTGCTGGCGCTCGACGCGGAAAAACGGCAGGCGAAGCTCAGCATGAAGCAGCTGGTGCCCACCAGCCTCGATGAATACCTCGAGGAGCACAAGGCCGGCGATACGGTATCGGGGCGCGTGGTTGAGGTCTCGGGCGGCGCGGCCACGGTGGAGCTGGGCCAGGGGATTCACGCGCCCTGCCGGCTAAAGGAAGGCTCGGGCGCGGAGGCCGCCAGCGCGGGTGGGGCGGATCTGTCGGCGCTCACTTCCCTGCTGCAGGCGAAATGGAAAGGCGGCGCAAGGGGAGCCGAGGCAAACCCGGAACCGCTGCAGGCCGGCCAGGTGCGCAGCTTCCGCATCGTGGAGCTGGATCGCGAGGCGAAGCGCATCGCGGTGGAGATGAGCTGAACCGGACACCCCTTTTCCGCAATTCGCATCCGGAATGTCCCGTAATGTCACGCGAATTCTCTTGTATGCCGCGAATCGCGTTGCGATAATAGGCCACTTTCGCCCTCCCCAAAGCAAAGATGGAAGCCGCGTGCACCCCGATAGAGTCTCTTCGGCGCGCCTGGCGGACCCACTGCGCGAAGACGCCGAGGGCATTTCTGCGGCCGGGATGGGATCGATGGCTCTTGGGACCTGGAGCGCGAAAAAGGTTGGGT
>JBAUGH010000175.1:0-15254 GCA_049679565.1 Acidobacteriaceae bacterium | reverse complement strand
GGCCCAGGCCGAGCCGCAACCTCCGGATGGGGGCGCCGAGGTGGTCCGCCTGCGCACTACGCCCCTGCACATGGTTGAAGATCTGGGCGCGATCGCCACCAGTCCGGTTCGGGTGCGCGTCCACGATCTGGTCTGGCTGGCGCCGCTGGCGGGCGCCGAAGCGGCGGCCATGGCGACCGACCACACCGCCATGACCCAGGTGGTATCGACCGACGCGAGCTTCAACAAGGCGAACACGAACGCGTCCAACGCGATGATCGGCGGGTATATCGCCGTACCGGTGGCGATTTACAGCTACGGCCATTTCGAAGACAGTCCGCACGCGCGCGAATCGGGCATTCTGGGCGGCGAAGCGATGGTGGATAGTCTGGTTGCCGAGCAGGTTCTGAAGCTTATCTTCTGGCGGGAGCGTCCGCTGACGGATGGTTCGCGGGGGCGCTTCTTCCAGGGCAGCAGTGGGGTGGACACCTCATTCCCGTCGTCGCACAGCATGGTCGCGTGGTCGGCGGCCGCGGTTCTGGCGGGGGAATATCCGAGGCCGTGGGTGGAGGCCAGCGCCTACACGGCGGCAACCGGCGTGTGCCTCGCGCGGGTGCTGGGGCAGGATCATTTCCCCGGCGACGTTGTGGCCGGAGCGGCGATGGGATGGCTGATCGGACGGTACGTGTTCCACGCCCATCACCACGCGCCGGGGGAATAGTCACGGCAGCAAAAGCAAAGGCGCCCCGGGGGGCGCCTTCGGCTGAATTGCGATGGATAAGCCGACTTACTTGACCCGCACTTTTGGTTCCACCGACATGCCGGGGCGGAGGCTGTGGTCCTTGTCCTCATCCGGCCTGGTGAGATCGATGCGCACGGGAATCCGCTGCACGACCTTGACGTAGTTGCCGGTGGCGTTCTCGGGCGGGAAGAGGCTGAGCTCGGAACCGGTAGCGCCGCCGATCTGGGTGACCTTGCCGTCGTAGTCGCGGCCGTAGGCGTCGACGTGGATGGTGACCGGCTGGCCCACCTTCATGCCGAGGAGCTGGGTTTCCTTGAAGTTGGCGGTGATCCAGACGTTGTCGAGGGAGACGAGGGTCATGAGGGCCTGGCCGATGCCGACGTTCTGCCCGGGCTGCACGCTTTTGGTGGTGATGATTCCGGAAAGGGGAGCGTGAATCTGGCAGTACTCGAGGTTGAGTTTGGCCTGGGCAAGCTGGGCGCGGGCCTGATCGACCTGGGCAGCGGCCTGGTCGGCTTTGGCTTTCTGGATCTCGACCTGCTGGGGCGCGGTCCTGGCGTAGTTGAGCGACTGCTGGGCCTGGGTCACCCGGTCGCGGGCAATGCGGACGGCATCGCGTGCCGCGACCACGTCGGCCTGGGCTTCCTCGACCGCGGCCTGATCGGCATCCGCGGTGGCCACGGCGGCGTCGTACTGCTGTTTGGAGATGATGTCCTTTTCGACCAGCGGGGTGTAGCGCTGCACGTCCAGTTTCGCTTTGGTGTCGTTTGCCTGGGCGGCGACCACCCGGGACTCGGCCGCCCTGAGCTGATTCTCGGCCTGGGTGACGGCGGAGCCGGCCGATGCGACATCCACGCCGGCGTTCTGCAGGTTGGTACCGGTGTTGATGTGGATGACGGGGACGTTGACGCGCGCGGCCTCGTAGCTGGCCTCGGCGGCCTCGAGATTGGCTTCGGCCTGGTGGAGCGCGGTCTCATAGTCGCTGGGATCGATTTCGACCAGGGTTGTGCCCGCATCGACATACTGGTTCTGATTGACATCGACGCGGGCGACGTGGCCGGTAATGCGGGAGCTGATCTGGACGATGTTGCCGTCCACCGACGCGTCGTCGGTGTCTTCGTAGTAGGTGGAATGCCACCAGAAGAGCAGCGCTCCCACCACCAGCACCGCCACGACGCCGATAATGATGAAACGCCGCCGCGAGCGCCCGGCGGGATGCTCGATGCGCTCCTCGGTTGCTGTCGTCTGCTCGGTCTGCTCCGCCACGCTTACTTTCCTCCGATGTAATCCTTGTAATTCGTCTGCGCTACGCCGATGGCCCGGGCGAGGGATAACTTCGCGATGTTATGGCGGTAGAGCGCCGCCACGTACTGCTGGTCGGCCTGGGCCATGGCCTGCTGCGCCTGAGAGACCGCGAGGTTATCCGAAACGCCTGCCTTGTACCGCTGCTGGGCTTCGCTGAGCGCTTCCTTCGCCAGGTCGACGTTACTCTGGGCGACGCTGACCAGCTTTTCCGCGGCCTGAATATCGAGGATGCTGTCGCGCACGTCGGCAGCAATCTGGCCGCGCAGGTCGCTCAGCTTCGCCTGCTCCTCGTCGAGCTGGGCCTGGGCCATCTTCGCGTCGCCGCGCAGCTTGCCTTCCTCGAAGAGGGGAACGTCCAGCGATCCGACCGCGTCGCCGGTTCCATGGGAGTGCGAGGGGTTGATGCCGATATCGCCGTAATCCCCGGAGAAGCTGATGGTGGGCAGACGCTCGTCGGTGGCGGCTTTGCGCGCGCTTTGGGCCGCGGCCACGCTTTGCTCCATGGCTTTGAGATCGGCGCGGGTAGCCAGCGCCCGGGCCACGGCAGCGTCCACGTCGAGCTGATCGAAGGGGGCATAGGGCGCGGTGTCGGTGAGCTCGAACTGCTGATCGAGCGACAGGCCGATGGCGCGCGCCAGCGCGATCTTGTCCTTCTGATACGCATTCTGCGCGGCAATCAAACTCTGCTGCTGGGTCTGGTAATCGACCCGGGCGCGGAGCTCGTCGAGCAGGGGAGCGGTGCCCGCCTGGTGGTTGGCCTGGGCCTGGTCGAGCGAAACCTTCGAGGTATCCACCTGGGCCTGGGTGGACTGGACGAGGGCGGCATCCGCAATCACGGTGAGATAGGCATTGCCGACGGTGAGCACGACGAGGTCGCGGGCATCCTGGGCGGAGAGAGTGGCAGCCTGAAAATTGTGTTTCTGCGCGATGTAGTTCTGGAGCGACGAGAGGTCGAAGAGGGACCAGTTGAGCGATCCGCGAATGTCGGTGTATCCGTAGGGGCCGATGATGACGGGGAAGCCGGGAATGCGCAGGCCCTGGGCCTGCAGGTCGGTTTCCTGCACGGCTTCTTTTGCCGAGGCGGTGACGGTGGGGAGCAGGGACTGCAATTGCTCGAGGCGCGCGCCGCGGGCGGACATCGTATTCTGCGTGGTCAGGAGCAGGCCGAGGTTATTCCTGAGCCCCCGCTGGATGGCGTCGTTGAGGGACAGGGGCAGAACTCCGGGGGTCGCCTTCTGCTGGCTGAGGCTGCCCTGGTAGGTGGAGGTGTCGATGGCGGGCTGGGGGATCTGGATGGGGGAAGCGGGGGTGGCAACCGAGCTGCCTCCGGGGGGACCCTGGGCCGCGGCCGAGGCGCAGACGGCCCCGGCAGCCGCCAGCACCAGGGCGATCCGCCTCAGGCAAAAAAGTCGTGGTTGGTTTGCTACGGCCTCCGGCACCAGAGCGAGCCTTTCGTGACAGTTCTGCGGAAAAGGATGGCTACCCCGCGGGTACGTGGTTTGGATGCACCCCACAGAGCAAAAAATTCAAAAGAATCTCTGAGATAAGAGTAGTCGAAGCCTGCCTTGCCGTCTTCAGGATTCGAGGAAAAGGTAACGCTTTTCCGTCCTGTTTCGCGCCGGAATCCGCATGCGGCGTTGTTTTGGGCTGGCGGGCGGCGGTGACGTTTACGCGTGGGCTCCCGCAGCGGCATGGACCAGTGCCGAGGCCAGCGAGCAGAGCGCCTGGCGGAAGAGACTGCCGACCGCCTCGGGCGTCCAGACCAAAGGGCGGGCAATGCGGTTGATGGCCCGCGCCGTATCGGCGTTGGTCCAGCCGAGCACTGCGCGCTGCACGAAGACCGCACGCTGGGCCTGGGTGAGGCGTCCGAGCCACTCGCGCAGGGTGCCGCGCCCGGCGCCGGTGAGGAGGTGGGACAAATCTTCGCCCGACACGGGCGCTTCTTCCTCGAGGCAGGCCGTATTCACGTCCACCGGGGGGAGCGCGGCGAAGGACGCCGGATCCTGGCGGTGCATGATCTCGAGAGCGCCGTCAATGACCCGCTCGCGCACCTGGCCTTTGGCCGCGCAGGGGTCAGCGCAGGGATCGATCTCGACGGCGGCCACGGAATTCTCGACCAGCCGCTGGGCCTCGGTCTCGTTGCCCAGCATCAGAGCGGCAAAGCGGTACATCTCGAGCGCCGCATTCTCGGTTTTCTGGACAGCATTGCCACTCCAGGGACCCTCTGCCATCGCTGCACCTCGGGGAAAGCTATTGATCTTATCCTCGCCGAGGGCGTGTGGGGCGTCAAATTTGACCGGGGCATCCAAAAAATTCAATCTTTCCTGGCACGGCGTTCACACTCTTACAGCGGGGCATGCGGTATCACCGATCCTGTAAACTGCTGCCTGCGCCACTAATTCCATGCCCGCCGGACCTAACCGGAAACCCGCGCCCCGCGCCCAGAGCCTTTTCCTGAGCCGCGACGAATCCTGGCTGAGCTTCAATCGCCGCGTTCTGGAAGAAGCTCAGGATTCCGCCAACCCGCTGCTGGAGCGGGTGAAGTTTCTGGCCATCACGGCTTCCAACCTCGACGAATTCTTCGAGATCCGCATAGCGGGCGTGCTGCAGCGCATTGAGGACGGGTATAACGAAGCCTCGCCGGACGGGGCGACGCTGCGCGAGTCGCTGGAGGCGATGAAGGCCGAGACGCACAGCTTTGTCGACGACCAGTACCGCTGCTGGAACCAGGACCTGCTGCCGGCGATGCGCAAAGAGAAGATCCGGGTACTGGCGTGGGACGAGCTCGGGGATGAGGCGCGCGACTACGTCACCGACTTTTATCAGCGCGAAGTCGATCCGCTGCTGACGCCGATTACCATCGACCCGGCCCACCCTTTTCCGCGCGTGCTGAACAAGGCGATGTGCCTGGCGCTGCTGCTGCGGCGCAAGCGGCGCGGGGCGCCGGGGCCGGTGCTGGGGGTGCTTACGGTGCCCCGGGCTCTGCCGCGCTTCGTCCGCCTGCCGTCGGCGGAGGGGCAGGAGGACTTCATCTTTCTGCACCATCTGATCGAGCGCAACGCGGGCAGCATGTACCGGGGCTACGAAATTCTTTCCCGCGCCGCGTTCCGGGTCACCCGCAACAGCAACCTTTATTTCCAGGAAGAAGAATCGCGCTCGCTGCTGGAAACGGTTCGCGCCGAGCTGCACAACCGCCGCAAGGGGGACGCGGTGCGGCTGGAAATCGAGAGCAGCGCGGACCCGGAGATCGTGGACCGGCTGCGGACCAATTTCGAGCTGGACGAGTCGCTGGTGTACCACACGGACGGGCCGGTCAACCTGTCGCGGGTGATGACGCTCTACGGCGGCTCGGCGCACGCCAACCTGAAGTTCCAGCCCTTCGTTCCGCGGGAGCTGCGGCTCAATCGCAAATCGAACAACCTGTTCGACGAGATCCGGCACCGCGACATCCTGCTGCACCACCCGTACGACTCCTACGACGGGGTGGTGGGCTTTATCGAGGCCGCCGGGCAGGATCCGGCGGTGGTCTCGATGAAGCAGACGCTTTACCGGACGAGCGCGGACTCGCCCATCTTCCAGGCGCTGACGGAAGCGGCGCAGTCGAAGGAAGTGACGGCGGTGGTGGAGCTGACGGCGCGGTTCGACGAGGCCTCGAACATCCGCTGGGCGCGCAATCTGGAAGACGCCGGGGTGCAGGTGTTCCACGGCATCGTGGGGCTGAAGACGCACTGCAAGCTGGCGCTGGTGGTGCGGCGCGATCCGGACGGGGTGATGCGCCGCTACTGCCATCTGGGCACCGGCAACTACAACCCGGATACGGCGCGCTTCTACACCGACCTGAGCCTGCTGACGGCGGATGCGGAGATCACGGCGGCGGTGCACAGCGTGTTCAACTATCTGACCGCGCATTCGGAGTCGGACGACTACCGGCCGCTGCTGGTGGCACCGCTCACTCTGGCTGAAAGCTTCATTCGCCTGATCCACCGCGAGCAGGAGCACGCGGTGGCGGGGCGGCCGGCGCGGATCGTCGCCAAGATGAACTCGCTGCTGGAGCAGAGCGTGGTGGAGGCGCTTTACTCGGCGGCTCACGCCGGGGTGGAAATCGACCTGATCGTGAGGGGCATCTGCTCGCTGCGCCCGGGGCTGAAGAATCTGAGCGAGCGCATCCGGGTGCGGTCCGTCGTGGGCCGTTTCCTCGAGCACAGCCGCATTTTTTATTTCCTGAACGGGGGCGATGAGGAGTTCTACTGCGGCTCGGCCGACTGGATGCCGCGCAACCTGTTCGAGCGCTGCGAAGTGGTATTTCCCATCCGCGACCCGCAGATTCGCGCCCGCATCCGCGACGAGATCCTTGCAGCGTATCTTGCGGACACGGTGAAAGCGCGGGCGCTCCGCTCCGACGGCAGCTATGTTCGGCTGGGCGAAGCGGGACGGCCGGCGTTCAACGCGCAGGAATTTCTGATCCAGCTTGCGGAGGGCAAGGCGGATATCGCGGAAATCCCGAAACCGGTTCCGGCGGCAGAAGCAGGGAAGAGCAAAGCGAGGGCAGGGCGCTCGCGGGGTCTTCGGCAGCCGCGGACTAAGGTACAGGTGCATAATGTCGTCAGAGACACTGAATCCGATGGACTACCGCAAGATCATCACGATTGAGCCGGGCAAGATGGGCGGCAAGCCGTGCATCCGCGGGATGCGGATCACGGTTTACGACGTCCTGGACTACCTGGCCGCGGGCATGAACGAAGAAGAGATTCTTCGAGATTTTCCCTACCTGACCAGCGAAGATATTCGCGCCTGTCTCGCCTTCGCCGCGGACCGTGAGCGCCGCCTTACCAGCCTCTCCGCCTGATGCTTCTTCTCGACCAGAACCTATCGCCGAAACTGACAGGTGCTCTCCGCGATTGCTTCGCCGACCCCATTCACGTTCAGGAAATCGGGCTGGGCGAGGCGGAAGACGATGTTATCTGGAACTACGCGGTTGAGCATGGGCGGGTGATCGTGACCAAGGATGCCGACTTTCGACAGCGCAGCTTTCTTGAAGGCCATCCTCCTAAAATTATCTGGATCGCGCTGGGGAATTGCTCGACGGCGGCGATTGAACATCTGCTTCGCAGCCGCAAAAGGGAGACCGACAGTTTTCTGTCGGACGAACGAAGCTCATTTTTCAGCTTGTCCTGATCTGTCCGGCTACCGGCCCGCCACCGCTTGCACGATCTGATACACCGCTTTCACCCGCGTCTCGTTGGGATAGCTTTTATTCGCCAGCAGCACCACTCCGATCCGCAGCGACGGCACAAAGGCCACGTAGGTGCCGAAGCCGTTGGTGGAGCCGGTTTTGTTGATCCACACATCGGTGCGCTCGCCGTGCGGCGGCGGGATCGGCGTTACTTCGCTCGGGAGGCCGCCGGAATTGCCTGCGAGCAGCGTATCGAGGCTGACGGGCCACGCGTACTGTTCCCAGATGAGGTCCTGGGTCATCGGGCCATCGTGGAAGTAGGGCGTGTGGGTGCTCAGGAGCGCGCGCTGGAGCACGGGATTCACCCGGATGAGACTCATATTCGCTTCGAGAAAGCGCAGCAAATCGGCGGCCGTCGTTCGCACGCCGTAGGCCTCGGTGTCCAGCTCCCCGGGCGCCACGCGAATGGGCCGCCCGTCGCGGGTGAACCCCTCGGCATAGTCCACGATCCTCGCGGGCGGAATGCGGAGGAAGGTGCTGGTCAAGCCCAGGGGGCGAAAGACATCCGCTTGCATGAGCGCCGCGAAGTTGCCGTTGAGACTCTTCGCGGTAATGAGGCCCAGCGTTCCGATGCTGATGTTGCTGTAGGTGCGGCAGGCGCCTGGCGGACAGGTGGGCCGCCACCGCTCTAAATAGAGCATCAGCTGGGCATCGTCGCGCACCGCGTCGGGAACCTGGAGCGGCATACCGCCGGGCGTATGGGTGCCGAGCTCCAGCAGGGTGACTGCGCCGAAGGGGGTGGCGCGCAGCGTGGGGAGAAAGCGGCTTACGGGGTCGGTGAGGGAGAGATGCCCGGTCTGCTGCGCATAGGCGGCCAGCGTCGCCGTGAACGTCTTGCTGACCGAACCGACCTCGAACAGCGTATCGCCGGTTACGGGTTTGCGGCTGTGCGGGTCTGCCAGCCCGTAATTGAACAGATACGGTTTCCCGTCCACCACCACGCCGACGGCCATGCCGGGGATCGCATACTGCTGCATGAGGGGCCGCACGGCTGCATCCACGGCCTGGCGGACTGCGGGCTGGTCCGCAGCGCGGCTCGCACAGGTTGTGGCGGCCAGCAGGAAGCAGGCGAGTGCAAGGCTTCTGAATTTCAACGCGGATTCTCCGGGGGGAACGGAATCGACATCCTCACGATTCTACGAACGAAGCGCCTGGGGAAAGGTCGACCGAACCTGCCTGGTTAACCGCGATTCGTGGAAGGATGATCGCAGGCCATTGCCGCAACGGATTCCCGCGGCCGCTGACGCCAATAAGAATGGAGCGGTTTGCCCCGGCGCTTCGTCTACATGAGCACCGAGTTGTCCCGCTTTCCTGACTCTTCCATCCCCCGGGGAGCTGCCAGGGTTCGTCCAACCTCGGTTTTAACCGACCATCGCGCCGCTGCGCCGGATGTTCGTTGCCGCCGGATGTTCATTGCCAGGGAAGAGGAGATGTTCGCCCCGTGCCAGGTCATCGCAACCTTGCCCTCCGCCGGTCCCGTTGCGTGGCGACGCTGCTCGCGTTTCTGGTTCTGATGGCCTGGTCGGCTCCGTCTTCAGGGGCCCAGGCTGTGGCAAACCAGGCGGCGGCAACCGGCTCCCTTGCCGGAACCGTTGTCGATCCCAGCGGGGCGGTGATACCGGGAGCCACGGTCACGGTCAGGCGGGGGGGTGCGCCGTCGCTCACCGCGACCTCCGACAGCCAGGGAAATTTCTCGGTTCCTTCGCTCGCTGTGGGCGAGTACACGGTAGAAGCGAGCGCGACAGGATTCCGCTCGGCGCGCCAGGCTCGCGTGACCATCGCAGCCGGGCACGCGCGGAAGCTCACCCTGACGCTCGCGATCGAGGTACAGCAGCAGCAGGTGACGGTCAACGCCGATCAACTCGACTCCAGCCCGGATAAGAATGCCGATGCGATCGTGCTGAAGGGCTCGGACCTCGACGCGCTCTCCCAGGATCCTGACGACCTGCAAAATGAGCTGCAGGCCATGGCGGGCAGCGATCCCGACGCCGGCACGCAGTTTTACGTCGATGGGTTCTCGGGCGGCCGGCTGCCGCCGAAGTCCGCGATCCGCGAAATCCGCATCAACCAGAATCCTTATTCGGCGCAGTACGACGAGATCGGTTTCGGGCGGGTGGAGATCTTCACCAAGCCGGGCAGCGACCACTGGCACGGCGACCTGTGGAGCGAGGGCAACGATTCCAGCTTCAACTCGCGCAACCCGTTCGTGACGACGCAGCCCCCGTATCACTCATGGAATCTCTACGGCGACGTGAACGGCCCGGTGACGAAGCACTCCTCGCAGTACACGGAATTGTGGAGCCAGCGCGCCTCGGACGATTCGATCGTCAATGCGTTTGTGCTGAACACGACGCTCGAGCCGGCGCCCTACACGCAGATCTTTCCCAACACTTCGAGCAGCACGGATTACACCACGCGCTACGATTTCCAGGTGGGGAAGATGCAGACGCTGACCCTGCGCTATCACCTCTCGGTCAACGACCAGTCGAATGCCGGGGTGGGCCAGTTCGCGCTGGCGTCGCAGGCCTACGACAGCCACAACACGGAGCAGTCGTTCCAGTTCAGCGACTCCCAGGTGTACGGCATTCACCTGCTGAATGAAACGCGCTTCCAGTACATCCGCGACCGCAACCGGCAGACGCCGGAGAACGGCGGCCCGACCCTCGTGGTGCAGGGCGGATTCACGGGCGGGGGCAGCAACCTGGGGATCGACAACGACAATCAGGACCACTACGAATTGCAGAACTATGTGCAGACCACGCGCGGGCGCCACACGGTCGACGTCGGCGCGCGGCTGCGCTACAACCGCGACGCGAACGACTCGACCGCGAACTTTAACGGCCAATACACCTTCGCTTCGCTGACCGCGTACCAGATCACGGAGCAGGGAATCCAGAACGGATGGACGCCGGCGCAGATTGCCGCGGCGGGAGGCGGGCCCAGCCTGTTCAGCCAGACCACGGGAAACCCGGCGATTGTGGCGAGCGTGTTCGACTCCGGACTGTATGCGGAGGACAATTACAAGCTGAAACCGAACGTGACCCTGAGTTACGGGGTGCGCTTCGAGTCGCAGACGCAGATCCCCGATCACGCCGATTTCGCGCCTCGTTTTGGCGCTTCCTGGGCGATCAGCCGCGGCAGGAACAAGCCGCCGCTGGCCATCCTGCGCAGCGGCTTCGGGCTGTTCTACCAGCGGTTCCCGGCGCTCAATGTGCTGGAGGCGGAGCGGCAGAACGGCGTTCGCGAGCAGGATCTGGTCATCAACGATCCCACCTTCTATCCCGAGGACTGCAGCAGCGATCCGGCCGCCTGCGCCAATGCCGCGACTCTCGCGCCCGCGATCTTCCGGGTCGGCCCGTCGCTGCACGCCGCGTATATTCTGATGAGCTCGATCGGCGCCGACAAGCCACTGGGCAAAGTGGCGTCGGTGTCGGTGAACTACCAGTTTTCGCGCGGCGACCATCTCTACCTCACGCGCAACATCAACGCGCCGCTGCCGGGCACTTACAATCCCGCCGATCCCACGAGCGGGGTTCGTCCGCTGGGCACCAGCCAGAATATTTACGAGTACGAGTCGGAAGGCGAATCGATGCGCAACCGCCTGGTGATCAGCGTGAATGCGCATGCGAAGGGGTTCGGGGTGTACAGCAATTACGCGCTGGGGAAAGCCGAAGCCGATACTTCCGGGATCGGCAATTTCCCATCGAATGGTTACGATCTCCACCAGGACTGGGGCCGGGCGTCGAACGACTATCGCAACCGGCTGTTCATGGGGGGGTACATGCACCTGCCGTACCGCTTCGGGCTGAATCCTTTCCTCGTTTATCAGTCGAGCGCGCCGTTCAACATCGTGGTCGGGGAGGATCTCAACGGCGATACCCAGTTCAACGATCGGCCTGCGTTCGCCACGGATCTGACGCGGCCGAGCGTGGTGCATACGGACTGGGGGGTCTTCGACACGCAGCCGATTGCGGGTCAGAAGACCATCCCGATCAACTTCGGCAAAGGACCGGATTCGTTTTACCTGAATCTGCGGCTGATGAAGGATTTCAATTTTGGGCCGCCGCAGCCGCAGGAGACAGCGGCTCCGGCGGGCGCAGCCAAAGCAACGGCACAGGCGTCGAAGAAGCCGGTAGAGCGGAAATACACGCTGGGCTTGGGGATCGCGTCGCAGAACATCCTGAACCACGTGAACCTGGCGCCCCCGGTGGGGGTGCTGGGGTCGCCGCTCTTCGGTCAGTCGACGGCGCTGGGCAGTAACTTCGGCAGCGGTTCGGCGAACCGGACGGTCAACGCGGAGCTCTATTTCAATTTTTGAAGCGGTGGTGGAGAGGGACTACTTCCGCTTCCAGCGCACGCCGTCCTTCGAGTCTTCGAGCAGGATGCCTTTGCCGGCCAGCTCGTTGCGGATCGCGTCGGCGCGGGCGAAGTTGCGGGTCTTCTTTGCCTGGACGCGCTCGGCGACCAGGGCTTCGATCTGCGCGTCGGTCAGGTCGCGCATGGCGAGGACTTCGGGGGACGCGTCGCGGCCTTCGCGCTCGGCCCAGTCCAGGGTGAAGCGGGTCCACTGGGCATCGTGATCGTCGAGCACGGCAAAGACCTGGTCGAAGATGCGCAGCGTCTCCAATACGGCAGGCTTGTTGGCCTCGACAAAGCGGCCGGCATCGGCGTGGGCATTGACGAACCGGACGAGATCGAAAATGGCGGCGCGGGCTTCAGCGGTGTTGAGGTCATTTGCCAGGGCTGCCCGGAATTTCCCGGTTGCGACGAAGGCGGCGGCCTCGATGGCGGCGTCGATGGGGCCCTCGGGCCACGCGGTCTTCTCGATCCGATCGCGGAAGGTGCGCAGCCGCTCCACTGCCGCCGTTTCCGCCTCCAGCCCCTCGAAGGTGAAGTTAAGCTGCTGCCGGTAGGGCACGGCGATGAGGAGCATGCGGATCGCGGAGGCCTTGTAGCCCTTGAGCAGCAGGTCGCGCAGGGTGTAGAAGTTGCCATCCGATTTCGACATCTTCTTCCCCTCGACCAGCAGAAAGCGCACATGGAACCAGTGGCGGGAGAAGGTCCGGTGGGTGGCGGACTCCGACTGGGCGATCTCGTTTTCGTGGTGGGGAAACATGAGGTCCTCGCCGCCGGCGTGGAGATCGAAGCTGTCGCCCAGATATTCCATGGCCATGGCCGAGCACTCGATATGCCACCCGGGACGCCCGGGCCCCAGTTCGGTGTGCCACTGATGCTCGCCGGGTTTGGGCGCCTTCCACAGCGCGAAGTCGCGGGCTGCATCCTTCTCGTATTCGTCGACGTCGACGCGCGCGCCGTCGGTGATGCCGGCAAAGTCCTTCTTCGAGAGCTTGCCGTATTCGGGGAAGCGGGCGATGCGGAAATACCAGGAGCCATCCTCGGCACGATAGGCGATGTCCTCGTCGGCCAGCTTGCGGATCAACCCGACCATGGCGGGAATGTGCTCGGTGGCGCGGGCTACGACCTCGGGCTGCTCCACGCCGAGCGCTTTGAGGTCCTCGAAAAACGCTTCCTGAAATTTGCGGGTGTATTGATCGATGTCCACGCCGGCCGCAACGGCGTTGCGGATGATTTTGTCGTCCACATCGGTAATGTTCATGACGTGGCGGACGTTCATACCCAGCAGGTGCAGCGTTCGCCGCAGCACGTCCACCTGCAGAAAGGTACGGAAGTTGCCGATGTGGCCGTAGTCGTACACGGTGGGCCCGCATGCGTACATGCGCAGGGTTGCGCCATCCATGGGCGCGAGATCTTCCACCTGTCCGGAAAGGGTGTTGAACAGCCGCATGGCGGGGCGCGCAGCCTCGGATATTGGTGCGCTAACTTGCTGATCCTGCGTGCTCATCTGATTCCCGATTCTAGCAGCGCGAGCCTAGCGATCCAGTGGAAGGGCAGGCTCGGCGGTCAGGGCCTGGGAGGCGAAATCGCCGGCCAGCAGCCGGGGCCACGCGGCGGCTGCGATCATGGCTGCGTTGTCGGTCGCGAGGGGAATCGAGGGAAAGGCAATCGGCAGATGGCGCTCGATTGCCTCGGCGGTCAGGCGCACACGCAGTTCGCGGTTGGCCGCGACGCCGCCGGAGATGATGACGCTCTCCGCGCCGAACCTCTCGGCGGCGCGAAAGGTCTTGCGCCGCAGATCGTCGACCACCGAGCGCTGAAAGGAGGCAATCAGGTCGAGGGTGCGAGGATCGCAGAGCGGCAGGGCGTCCTCGGGCTTCGGATTCGGCAACGCCGCGAGCGCCTGGCGCCGCGCTTCAATGGAGGCTTCCATCTCGTACACGTGCAGGTAGCGCAGCACCGCGGTCTTGATGCCGCTGAAGGAAAAATACGTTTCCTGCTTCGGATCGAGGGCGCCCGGCTCGCCCCGGCGATGCACCTTGGCCTTGATCTGGGAAATGGAGAAGGGAACCGCGTTTGGATTGCCGTGGGGCGCGAGCGCGTCGATCCAGGGCCCACCGGGATAGCCGAGCCCCAGCAGCTTGGCGACTTTGTCGAAGGCCTCGCCGGCCGCATCGTCCACGGTTCGGCCGACGTTTCGGTAGCTCCACGTGCCGTCGCGCTGCTCCGCAAGATAGAGATGGGTGTGACCGCCGGAGACGACCAGCGCGAGAATGGGCCCACGCAGAACCGGCCAGCGCTGCTGGGCGGAATCCTGTGCGGCACTGGCCGCGCGCCGGCGCGCCTCTTCGAGGAGCACCGCGTGAATGTGGCCTTCGAGATGATTAACGGCGATGAGAGGCTTGTCCAGCGCAAAGGCCAGCGCCTTGGCGAAGCTGATGCCCACCAGGAGCGCGCCCGCGAGGCCCGGGCCCTCGGTGACCGCGATGGCTTCGAGGTCCGGCCAGGAGACGCCGGCCTGCGCGAGGGCCGCTCGCACCGCCGGCAGGATGTTGCGCAGATGCTCGCGTGAGGCCAGCTCCGGCACGACTCCGCCGTAAGGAGCGTGCACAGGAATTTGGGAGGCAACGATGTTGGACAGGATCTCGGTGCCGCTCCTCACCACAGCCGCGGCGGTTTCATCGCACGAGGTTTCAATGCCGAGGATCAGGCCGGAGGAAGCCATCCTCTCCAGTGTAGTGAAGCGGCCGGGCGAACGGCCTCAGGGGCGCGGAGAGCCGGCTGCGGAGACGGCCGACTTTCGAGGCTCGACGCGCTCAAAGACCACTGCCTGGCCATCGTCGTAGGTACGCCGCCAGCCGGCGCTGGTGGACAGCAAATCCGCATCCAGGTCGGTCTCCGCGAGCACAGCGTATCGGATTTGGTATTGGTTCAGGACGGCGAACAGCTCGGGGCCATTCCTGGCCCGCAGATAGTCGCTCATGACTCCGGCGTGAACAAAGATGTCGTTGCGGGGATCGATGAACTCCTTCACCTGGGGGGCCTGCCACTCCAGATAGCCGCCCCACTCAAAGTGGTTGAAGAGGGGCCCGCGGCCGGCGAGGGTGCGCACATAAGGAAGCGCGCGCTCGGGAAACATTGCGGCGATGCCGGCGTGGAGGCGCTGCCGGCTGGGGAACTGGAGGGCCATGGCTGCCAGGATGAGTGCGATGACCGCTGCACTCAGCCAGCGGCGATCGCGGGGCGTTTCAGAGGCGCGGGGCTCCGGTTCTGCCATCTGCTTTGCCAGCAGCGGAACCACGAGGATCGCGATGAGGAAAAGGAAGCGCACGCGGGTGACGGCACCGTAGAGCGCGATCGCCGTGAAGGCCACATCCGCGAGCACCCAGCGGCTCTTTCTGACCAGGGTGAGAATCGCGAGGAGAAGAAAAATGCCGAGAACGACGATGCCTCGGGCCGAGTGGAAGTCGAGACTGGCCCATTCGGCAATGTGCTGGAGGGTTTCCTTTTGCCGGAAGGCGACGTCGAGCGGATAGGCGACCAGCTTCCATCCATAAGGATTGATGAAGAGAGCCGCAAAACTGAGGCACGCGATGGCGATCAATTTTCTTCGGGTGGGTCCGGTCCAGCCGGGCGCGA
>JBAUGH010000174.1:0-11594 GCA_049679565.1 Acidobacteriaceae bacterium | reverse complement strand
ATTCCGTGCTCACCGTTGAAGTGAGATTGCTCAAAGATAATGCGCCGTTTGTCTCCGGGAGGTATCGCCGCATATTCACCATCACCGGTACGCGGAGCTTAGCTCCATGGCTGAGATTGAGCCGCCGAAACAGGCTGCGATAAAAAGCCGTCAACAGAACATCGTTCAGGGTGGCGCCTTTGGTTTTTCCGTATCGCTTGATGGTTGCCGTTCTTCCACGCCCCAGCTTGCGGGTAAGAACAAAAGGCCGCGTCTCGTGGCTGCCGCTGAGCGGGAAACGGCTACCTCCAGAGTGGTTGTTTTGGTTGCTTTCGAGAAGCAACGACTTGACTCTCACGCCCAGGCTGAAGCATTTCAGCACTCGGCGCACGCTCCGATCCTCTATGGATTCGCCAAGCCCATAGCAGGGATCGGGTGTCACCCCCGTATACATGTCGCCGAGAAAATAGATGTACGCTTTGAAGTCCGCTGCGTCGCAAACCATGTGATTCATCTTCAAGGCGATGGAAAAGGGCGCTGAGTTGAGGAGGCAAACTCTCACCTGGGGGCCAATGCTTTCATCGACTTTTGAAGCAACAAATCCCTCGAACTCCGTTTCGTCGCGCGCCACCACCAGGGCGCGGCGGAGATCGCCGGTATCAAGAGTTGTCCAGTGCGGTCTTCGGCCGCAAATGTAGCGGGTGGCAAGGGTGGGAAAGGCCCGGATCGAAGCATTTACGGCCCTGCTGAGAGATTTTGCGTCGAGACGATGCTCGAATCTGAGGATGCAGCGCAACTGGTGGTCATTGAACCTCTTGACCCCCCATAACTGTTGCATCTGATCAAATGCTTCGGCCGTGTACTTCATTGCTTCCAACTTTCATCCCCTGACTGAATAGCGCAGGTTGCCGCCTTCGAGAGTCTTCCGCTTCAAAAGCGGAAGACCAGGCCGCTGCTCAAACGGAGGTTATTCTGGTGATCGTTTGAGCCATTGTCGAAGGTCGTGAGCAGATAGTCGGCTTGCGCCAGACGAATGCGGAAGCGACGATTCAAATCGAGATCGACGCCGCCGCCCAGATCGGCCGCAAAAGCGGCGTTTGCATTAGGCACCGATGCTCCCGAACCACTCACCAGGCTCTGCGACGCGTGGGCAATGCCGGCCATCGCCTGCGCGAAGGGATGAAATCGCGAGGCGCCGAAGGCGGGCGTGTACCGACCGCCAGCCGTGTAAGTAGACAGCGTGAGGTGATAGTTGTTCGGCGCGATGCTGGTGCTGCTTCCGGACGTGAAATCGCCGACGATGGCAAACGGCCCCCGCGCAATGGGAAACGCGGCGGTCAGGCTCCCGCCGTAGACACCGAAACATCCGCAGCCATCCACAGGCGCATTGCTGTTCAGGTAGGTGAAGCCGGCGGCAATCTCGGGCAGCGCGTTATTCTTGCGCGCGGCGCTGCCGGCGGTTTGTGGATGCAGCGCGGCCGGGGCGAGCAGGGCCGCGGCGAACATCGGAACAAGAACGATTCGGTGCTGGATGCGCATCGTGGTCTCCCTATTGCCGGACCGTGAGCTGCACGGTCGTGGTTTGCGTCGCGCCGCCGCCGCTTGCGGTGATGGTCACGTTGTAGGTTGTAGTTGGCAGGCCAAAACCTCCGCCGCAGCCTGAGAATGTAAGTGCCGCAAACGCTCCCACGGCAAAGACCACGAGCATGACCAGGCGCCTGCGCCGCGCACGCGGCACAAAGAAAAATGCGATCAGCGCCAGCGCGGGAGCGGTGAAGGGCAGCGTCCTCTGCAGCATGGCGGTGGGACTCTTCGAAATGGTGAGCATTGCAGTGGCGGGCGAGCTTCCCGGTGTCACCGAGGCTGGGTTGAAGGAAGCTGTATAGCCCGAAGGGACACCGCTCGCCGACAGCGAAATCGGACTGGTAAAGGCTCCGTTTTGCGGCGTCACCGTGAGCTGGTAAGTGGCAGCAATTGTATCCGAGACTGTGCCGGTCGATGTCAGCGAACTCAGTATGAAGGTCGCCGTGGGATTGGTAGACGTTGTTCCAGTGCCATTCAATGCGATGGTCTGCGGCGAACCGCTGGCGTTATCGGCGACGCTGAGGCTTGCCGTGAAGCTTGCAGCGGAGCCCGGCGAGAAGGTGATGGAGATGGAGCAGTTCACGCCCGCAGCGAGGGAACTCCCGCAAGTGTTCGTTTCAGCGAACGAGCTCGCATTGGTCCCCGTGATGCCGATGCCGGTGATGCTCAGCGCCGCGTTGCCGCTGTTGGTGAGAGTGGCCGTCTGCGCGGCGCTCGTCGATCCGCTGGCAGCCGTAAAGGTCAACGGTCCCGCTGGCGTTAGCGCAGCGACAGGCGCGGCGACAACTGCTGCTGTCACTGTCACTGTATTCGTGCCGGTTGCCGAGGTGAAGGCGGACGAGCTGTTCGCGTCAGGCGTGTAGGTTGCGGTGAGTGTGTCTGTGCCGGTCGCGAGCGCGCCCGCAGCGATTGAAATGGTTACGGCACCGTTGGTCAGTGTCACTGAGCCTGACGTGTAAGTGCCGCTTGAGAGTGTGACCGAGCCCGTCGGCGTTGGAGTGCCGCTGACCGTTATGGTCACCGACAGCGCCTGCGCGGTTGTGACGCTGGCAGGCGATGGCGAAACCGTCACCGTGGGCGTGGTCTTTGCCTGCACGGTAATGGTGTAAGTCGCGCTCGCTGTCGCGCTCTGCGTGTAGCCACTGGCCGTTGCGATGGCCTCGATGGTCTCCGTCGATGAAACGGTGATCGCGGTGCCGCTGTAGACCGTCGAGTTGGTTGTGGGCGTGGTGCCGTCGATGGTGTAGTAAATGGTGGCGTCTGGCGTGGTGTCAGAGATGTTCACCGACTGCGCGGAGCTGTAGTTGCCGCCGGCCACGCTGAATATAGGAGTAGCAGCCTGCGGCGTTACGAGCGCGCCGGTGCCGTACGCCCACAGGTCGTTCAGGTCCCCATATGCGCCGCTTGCATCCTCACCTAAACCACCAAAGAGCCAGAGGTTGCCGCTGGTGTCAGTCCAGGCGCCGCCGCCGTCGCGCGCGCCTGGCATGTTTCCCGCAGCTCCCACTCCCAACGTACCGTAGATGCCGGGCAAGCCCGCGGATTTGTTATCTGTTGTTGAGCCTCCCTCCCAGGTCCATTCAGTCGTCGAGGGGTCGAACATCCACAGGTCGTTAAACGCGCCGTAGATGCCATTGCTGTCGTAGCCGGATCCGCCGAAGAGCCAGAACTTGCCGTTCTTGTCAGTCCAGGAAAACGCGTCTTCACGTTCACCAGGCGTGTTTCCGGCAGCCGGCGTTCCCAACGTGCCGTAGATCCCGCTCTGGTCCGCGCTGGTTCCACCCGCCACCCAGGTCCACTCGTTGGTTGTGGTGCTGAATTTCCAAAGGTCGTTAAGAGTTCCCCAGGTGTATTCTTTCGCGGCGTTGATATTGAAAGAGCCGCATCCCTGGCCGCCAAATAACCAAAGGTTACCCGCCGAATCAGTCCAGGATGATGAGCCGGCCCTGCCGCTCGGCGTGATGCCTGCAGCAGGCTGCCCCAGCGTTCCGTTCACGCCGGGCGTGCAGTTGGGGTTGACTGAAGCCGAACTGGTGATCTGCGAGCCGGCTTCCCAGGTCCACTGCTGACTCGTCGGGTTAAACTTCCACAGATCGTTACCATCGATCGCGGATTCACCGAAACCATTGGTGGTCGTGTACGACTCCGCATTGACGACATCGCCACCGAACATCCATAAGTCACCGGCAGAATCCGTCCAGGTCGAACCACCGGATCGAGCGCCGGGGAAGTTTGCCGAGGACGGTGTTCCCATGACTCCATACGTTGGAACGGAGTTAACCACGTCCGCTGGAATACCGTAGTCCGAGCCTGCTATCCACGTCCATTGGCCCGAGGATGGTGTGTATTTCCAAAACGAGTAAAGCATTTCAATTGGAGAAGCGGTCGTGACCGGATAGCCAGCGTCCACGCCATACCCTCCATACAGCCAGAGGTTGCCCGATGGATCGGTCCAGGTAAGCGCTCCGGATCGTGCCCCAGGGATGGTCTGTGCAGAAGGCGTGCCCTGGGTACCAAAAGTGTCTCCAACTCCGTTGGTGCCGGCAGGAATCGAGTTGGCGCCGCCCTGCCAGGTCCACTCCAGCGTGGATGGAGAATATTCCCATAAATCGTTGAGGTACGCTGCGCCGATAGATTGCGATAAGGAGGATCCGCCCATCATCCAGAAGTTACCGGAGTTGTCGGTCCAGGTCTCAGGGTCAACTCTTCCCAAGGGGAGGTTGGTCGAGGCGGGAACTCCGAGCGTTCCGTAGCTGCCGGGCGCGACGTCGGTAGTTCCAATGAGATTTAGACCGCCCATCCAGGTCCAATCGAGGTCGTCAGGATTTGGAGCGGAGGTAGCTGCCGTTGCGTTGATCGAATACACTGCGTCGGTAGTTGTGGTGGTAGTGCTTGTTGTCGCGGTATTGATCAGGTAATTGTTATCGATATTTGTGTTGACGTCCTCCTGTCCCCCTAAAACCGTGAGCGTGCCTGCATTGGTTGTCATGCAGGTGGGCATGGTCGCGCTTGGCAGGCTGGCCACATTACAGATGCTGGTTTGGGCCGCCGTTGGATTGGCAGGATTGCCCAGGTTGGCAACTTGCGCCATGATCGTCGCCGGACCAAACGTTGTGGTGGTTGTGCTGGTGATTACGGTCGTGCTCGCCTCAGGCTGGGCCACTGAATAGATTGAGCTGGAGGAGGTGCTTGTGTTCGAAGATGTCGACGTCAGAGCCGGCGCCGGGATCACTGCACTGGATCCGCCCGCAGTTGCAATGGCAGCATTTGCCGCAGTCACTCCGGCTTGCACCGTCGGTGTTCCATACGCAGCCGCGAAGGTTTGATCGTAGACTGTAGTACCGTTGTACGTGCCTACGATTTCAGTGCTGAATGCGCTCGCGGTCGCCGTCGTCACGACAGGAGTCGCGAAGCTCAACTGCTGAGATTGTGAGTTCGAGTCGACAACCGGGCCTCCCGGATTGCAGTTCACATAGGGCGTGGCCGGATTATTCACGCAATACGCGGTTGCGCCCGTGCCAGTGAGTGTGACTGTCTGCGGTGACCCGGTTGCGTTGTCGGTAATCGAAAGCGAAGCCGAGTAGCTGGTCGCGGTGGCCGGTGTAAACGTGATCGAAATCGTGCAAGAATCATTCGCAGCCAGGGACCCAGGGCAGTTGTTGGTTTCAGCAAACGAACTTCCGTTGGCGCCCGTCAGCGAAATGCCTATGATGGTAAGCGAGCCGGTTCCTGAATTAGTAAGCGTCACCATCTGCGGCGAGCTCGCGGTGCCGGCGCTGGAGACAAAGCTGAGTGCCGTCTGCGAGAGAGTGACTGCGGGACTCGACGCTCCGCCGGCAGTTCCGGCGGTCCAAAGGTCGTAGTAAGTGAAGGCGGTCGGATCGCCGGGCTGATAGCTGCCTCCCAGGCCGCCGAACAGCCATAGGTTGTGGGTCGCGTCCGTCCAGTACAGCATCTGTGCACGGGAGCCGGGAGTGTTGGATGCGCTGGCGACGCCTTCCGTGCCGTACACTGCGGTGGCGTTGGCGGTGGTGCTGCCGCCCATCCACGTCCACTGGTTCGAAGTTGGACTGAACACCCAGACATCGTTGAGCAAGCCGTCCGTATCGGTGGAGTCCGCGCCCACGCCGCCAAAGAGCCAGAAGTTGCCGCTGGCGTCGGTCCACGCCGCACCCACGTATCGGCCTCCGGGAACGTTGCTCCCGGACGCGGTGCCCTGGGTGCCGTAGACTCCTGCCGGAGCCTCGAAAAGTCCTGAAGTGGTGGTGGGCAGCGTATCGCTGCCGCTGACCCAAGTCCACGTGTTCGCGGAAGGACTGTACTCCCACAGATCGTTGAGCAGGCCGGTCGTTCCGGTCGAGTCCGCGCCCCAGCCGCCGAAAAGCCAGAAGTTGCCGGAGGTGTCGATCCAGGATGCACCTTGAAAGCGGCCTCCAGGCGTATTCCCAGTTGAGGCCTCGCCTTCGGACCCATAGGCGCCGCTCGTGGTGCCGGACAAGCCGTCGTTGATGCCGGCGACGCTGTTGCCCGTCATCCATGTCCACTGGCCCGATGAGGGGCTGTAGCGCCAGAGGTCGTTCAACATTGAAGTAAGGCCGGTTGAGTCCACACCAGACCCGCCCATCAACCAGAGGTCGCCGTTGTTGTCTGTCCATGACATTGAGCCATAGCGGCTACTGGGAATATTGGCCGTGCTGGCGGTTCCCTTGGTTCCGAAGACGCCGCTGGCAAATCCACTGACGGTGGGTGTGTCGTTACCGCCCATCCACGTCCACTGGTTCGTGGCCGTGCTGTACTTCCAGAGGTCGTTGTAAAACACGGTCTCGTAATGGCTGGAGATGTCCGCAAAGGCGGTACCGCCGAAGAGCCAGAAATTTCCGCTCGCGTCGGTCCAGCCGACAGCCCCAACGCGTCCTGGGGGGAGATTGCTCGCCGCCGCGACGCCGAGCGTGCCGTAATTTCCCTCAGCCGTGTTCGTTGCGTCGATGGTGCCGCCGCCCATCCACGTCCACTGGCTGGTGGAGGGGCTATAGCGCCAAAGATCATTGCCGGAACCGTAGGTGCCGGAGGAGTCCGACTGCGAGCCTCCAAACAGCCATAAATCCCCGCTGGCGTCGGTCCACGTGGTTGCTCCGGACTGAGAGCCGGGGAAGTTCGAGGACGATGGCACTCCTTGTGTTCCGAAGCTTGGCGCCGTGGCTACCTTGCCCTGACTGCCGCCGACCCAGGTCCACACCGGGCTGGTGACACTGGTTCCGTCTTGAGCATGGAGGACGGTGACGCACGCAAGAAGAAGGAGCAGGGTGAGGCTTCTGGTTTTACGGGGCACGGGGAATCTCCTGCACCGTACGCGTCAGGCGCAGGAGAAATGAATCACTTTGCGTGAGGATTAGATTGCGGCGAGGGATTAGGTGGAGCAGCCAGATGAGCGCGGATATCCTCAAGAAGGCGATTGAAGTCGGAGACTCGCTTGTGCCCCAATGGATCCATCTTTACTGAGGCGGGAATTGCGCTCCAGGCCTTCTGGGTATATTCGGCGTGCAGCAAAGCTTGCTGATGGCGCTGCTGCCCGGCAAGAGATTCAGCCCAGTAGTAATGAAGGAGACCTGTCATGGGCAGGGCCATCACGTTGCCACAATCTGCTACCAGTTGACTGAGCAAGACATCCGCTTCTTGGTAGCGGCCGACCGCAATGTAGGCTGTGGATAGAGAGGTAGCGAAGATCCCCCACCGGCAATACCGATCGGGCAATTTCTCCCAGGCAGGCCTGGCCTGTACCAACTCACGTATAGCTTCGGGTGCGCGTCCCAGTTCCGTCAGCACAGCGGCCTCGTAAGCCAGCATCGAAATTGCCTCACGCCCGTCAGCTGCGGAGCAGGTGCTGTATCCGTTGTAGGCGCTTTGGAACATGGGGAGAGCGCCCTGAAAATCAAGGTTCAACTCCTTCACTTCGGCGAGCTCACCGTAGATTTCCGCCTTGTCGCAAACGGATGCCGGATCCTGGCTCAGAAGCCCCAGCGCCTCGTCATCGAGCTGTTGGGCTTCATCGGTATGGCCGCGGTACTCCAGGTTACTGGCAAGCAAGTGAATTGCGTCGGCCTTCTCATGCAAGGGCAGATTGTTGCGGCGCGCTTCGTCCGCTGCGTAGCGCAGCAAGCGGAGGTCTTCGTCGGCCAGGTCATAATTTTCCCGATTCCAGGCGTAATAGTCCGCTGCCCGCACGCGAACGGCTGGCGTAACTCCCGGGCGTTGCGAAGCCTTCAGTCCTTCGGCGGTAAGCTGTTTCCCATCCTTCACATCGCCTTGAGAGAACGCAATTTTTCCCGCGAACGCCTCTGACTCTGCTTCGGCATCGGCATTCCCCATGGATCGGGCGGTTGCGGCCGTCTGCTCGTCGCAGGCCGTGACCGGCTCGTTGCGCAACTGCTCGGGGCTGGCGTAGGCGGGGGTTGCCATTACGGTAGTGGTCAGCAGACTATCGGTCTGGATAAGCTTGGAGGTTCCGAAATCGAGCAGTTTGACGACGCCTTCCTGCGACACCAGGATGTTCGACGGCTTCAGGTCGAGATGAACGATCAGATTGCGGTGCGCATAAGCAACCGCGTCGCAGACATCGAGAAACAAACGAAGGCGCTCCGGCACTCCGAGCTTGCGGTGATCGCAATATGCATCGAGGTGTTCGCCGTCAACGTACTCCATGACGAGATATTGTTGCCCTGAGTCGGACAGGCCAGCGTCGATGAGCCGGGTGATGTTGGGATGATCGAGAGAACCGAGGATGTGTTGCTCACGACGAAAACGCTCGATGAACGAGGGTCCTGCAGCGTGTGGAGCCAGCATCTTGAGCCGAACGGGGGAGTTCTTGCTTCATGCAAATCGCCAGTTCGCTCATTGAGAGCGGCTTTGTGCCGCGAAGTCTCAGATAGGCGCTTCCGATCCAGCGACTTGAAGGAAGTGCCCTCGCGGAAGGCCACTTACTGAAGGATCGCTGGGCGGAGATCCGGCTTGAGTGGTCCGGCGCGAGACCGCCGGCGGAAAGCCAGCAGTGGATATGGAGTGAAACTGCAAGCGCTGATTCCGGCTGTGGAGCACGCCGAAATGAGCCAACCCCGCGCCAAGGTGTCGTGGATCTTTTTTTTGCTCTATCCCGTGACACATTTTCAGATTGATTGACGCGTTCAAGTCAGAGGAACAGTTGGAACGCAGCCGGATTCGCCGGTGAGACTGCCGCGGGGGTAGCGCGTGGCCCCGTTCTCAGCCGGCAATACCAGGCGGATCGCACCCAGGAGGAGGTTACGTCGTGAGTACAACGGAGTTTCCGGCCGCGGGGTCGAGTGCAGGCATCACTTCCCAGATCGAACTCAATCGCGCCAAGCCAGCAGTGTTGCACAACAGCAGATTCCTGTGTTGGGTCACCATCAGTGGAAGCCTCTTTTCAGCCATCATGGCCGTATGCATGGCGCTCATGGTGTTCTCGATTCTCTCCACGAATGGCGGGCTCAACGCGGGCAATGCGCTGAGCGCGGCGCAATGGGGCTTTGGCGCACTGGCGTTCGGTTATATGTGTTCGTGTTTCTGGAAGCTGGGCAGGGCGATGTTGAATTACCGGGCCGTGCTCGACAGCCGAGGTGTGAACTTTAGCCTGGGCACAAAGAAGAAACCCGCGGAGCTTTTTCTAGCGTGGGATCAGATCGCCGCCATCAAGTGCAGACGCGCATTCAATGTGCAACAGTTTTGGGCCCAGGGTGGTGACGGAAGCGAGGCCAGTTTCTCGTCGTACACATTCTTCCGTCCTAAGAAAGTGGCTCGAATGATTGCAGAACGCACGGGACTGTCGATCCAGAAGATATGATCGCCGGGGGATGAGAACGGTTCATCGTGCCAATCTCCCAATCGACGAAGCATAAGAACAACACCTGTGAAGATTTCACGAGATGCGAGGTTCATCATGAAGAAGAAATTCAATCGGGGACTCACTGTTATTGTGGCGATTGCATTTTTGCTGGCGGGCTGCAAGGCATCGCCGAGTAGCGCGGCAGATCCTAAGGCTGCGAGCGAGGGCTCCGGCGCGCAGTCGGGCGCGAAGCCCGGGCCTGCAACGTACGTCGCAGGCCCGAGTCTTTCGAACCAACTGACGTCGGCGACGATCACGGATCCTTCTCTGAACAACATGGTGGCGTACAACGTGCAGATCCCAGGGGGGTGGAAGTTTCAGGGTGTCTCGATGATGCTGCCGTGCATCTCCACCGGGCCGGCTCCGATCTATCGGGCCTATTCGCCGGACGGACTGATGCAGATCCGGGGCGAGCCGCCTATGGGATGGAAGTGGAGCTCGACGATGAAAGTCAATCAGAGCGGCTGCGCGAACATCTCGAAGCCGATTTCGGCAGCGGATTTTCTGACCTACTACATTGGCACGATGCAGGGCGGAGTGCATGTGGTGGGACCCATGGCGGTGCCGGCGGTTTTTTCGAAGTGGGCGACCAACTTTGCGGCCCAGGGAAACAAAGGTAGCGCTAGTGCGCCCGCAATGTTGCAGACCGACAACACAGCGGACACGGCGGCGTTGCGGGTGGAAGTGGTGAACGGCTCGTTTGTGATTGAGGAGCGGCTGCTGGTCGGGGTGGTGTGTTCGGTGAATAAGGCGGCAGCTGTGGCTGGCGGACTGTGCGGTACGCGCATGACTGTACTGACGGCGCCCGTGGGCCAGCTGGATGCACTGGTGCAGTTGGTGGACGCCAACAATCTGCCAAAGGGGGGGCCCACACAGCAGTACGAGCAGGCGGTGCTGCAACGGCTGTACCAGCAAAACCAGAAGGTGGCCAACGCGAGGCTGGCGGCCATGACCGCACAGAACGCGGCATTCAGCAGGATGATGAACAACCTGTTCCAGCAGGGCATGGCGCAATCGGCGGCGCAGCATCAGCAGTTCATGGCGCAGCAGGAGTCCTCGTTCGAAAGCTCGATGAACAACGCGAACGCGTCGATGAATGCGCAGACGACGGCGGCGTCGGACTGGGTGGACTACGCGCTGGATCAGCAGACGGTGGTGGGGCCGAACGGAGTTCCCACGAATGTGTCGAACGCGTACTCGCAAACGTGGACGAATGGAAGCCAGTGGTACCAGACGAACGATCCAAATTCCAATCCGAATGGGGTGCTGAGCGGGAATTGGACCCCGACGACGCAGGTTCACGGCAATGGAGCGCCGAAGTGAGATGCGAACGAATATCAGGAAATCTAACTCGAGAGACGAAGAAATCAGCGCTCTAAGAGCAAGCCGTTACGCCTCATCTGACTCGAGTGGCCACATCCTATTTGTTGTGATCGCTGTGGCAGGTCAAAACCAGCGATGCCTACGGCATCGGCTGGAGGAGGGACAAGACACCTCAGAGGACTCCGCGATTGTGACCGACCAGCGCACGCATGATCGACTGACACCGAAAGAGATGCCAAATCTGCAATCGTTTTTTGATTCCAGATTTGGCAGCTCGAAATGCTTGACCAGAAACCGATATGCACCATCCTCGCCAAAGCGGTCAACGACTCATGCTCTCATCCATGACCGCTAAATTACGGCATCGAAAGCTGACGATTCGCAACGATAACTCGGAAGTTATCGCATCCCGCCTGAGACCCGCCTTCTCATACCGTATGTTCCTGCCCCCTCGCGGACCCTACGTGCGCACAGGCGCACAGCAATAAGGAAATCAACCGAATTTCTTTCTTCGTCGAATGCCCCCGCTTCAGGCAACGGTCTGGCAGAGACGGGAAGAACCCGTCAAGGCTCTCCGCTCCGCTGCGATGAACGCGCTGGAGAACGCGCGGCCTTTGACCGAACCTTCCCGCCTCCGCCCGTTGCGAAGAGCCATGAAGCGGGGGCACTCAACGAAAAAAATTAGGTTTGGGTGCTCTTGCTTCTGGACGCCAATCGGCCCTTCGGGGCTTCGCAGGAGCATCGTCATGGAATTCAGCAACCACACTACCAGCATCGCAGCCACCACCGCCAGCAATGGCACAGCAAGCAGCCA
>JBAUGH010000173.1:0-3701 GCA_049679565.1 Acidobacteriaceae bacterium | reverse complement strand
GGATCGTGACGTGCAGCGGCTGCGAGCCGTCGCCGACATAATGTCCAAGCCAGCCGGTATAGAAGAGGATTGCGGCCTCGACCGGTTTGGTGTCCTGATGCTGGGCGCTCAACTCGCGGTAGTCGCGCATCGCCGACTTCAGCCGCTCCCAGACCTCCTCGGTGATGTAGGGCTGGAAGCCGACACGATCCGGCTGCAGCTCCGCGGCCATTTTCGGGTGCGTGAGGCTGGCGGCGTAGAAGGCAGCAATGTATTCGTAGCGACCCCGCGGCAGCGTGCCGATCACGTCCGCCAGTTCCAGATCGATGAAGTGATCCGGCGCCTGCTCGGCGGAAAGCTCGGGCTCGGCGCGCGAGCGCCAGCGGTCCGGCTCGGGGCCGAGGTATTCGATTTCGCTGATCGCCTCCGGGGTCCGCAGGAAAGCAGGCACGTCCGACGGCAGGCTTTGTGCGGCGAGACGGTTGATCATCTTGTGGCCGTCGCTGCCCCATCCAAAGGAAGCGGGAACGAAAAGCAGAGGCAAAAGCAGGAGACCGAACAGAGAACGTAAAACGGACCTGGAACGCATGCGGCGAGTATACCTGGGAGGGGAATCGAAGATAAGGCCCTGATGGATGCGCCTCAGTGGTGCTCTCTCTGGCACTATTTATGATAATGTCACAATGCGATAGAATGGCAGAGGAGGTAGAAGATGGCAACAAGCGAAGTACGGCTACGACTCGCGGAAAATGGCAGAGTCGTCATTCCCCTCGAGGTACGCAGGGATCTGGGTGTGGAATCGGGCGGCGAGATCATCCTGGAACGGCAGGAGAATGGCTATCGCCTGACCACCCGGCGCCAGCGTATAGAAGAAGCGCAGAAATTCCTTCGCCGCTACGTCAAGCCGGGAGTTTCGCTGGTTGACGAGCTGATCGCCGAGCGCCGCGAAGCGGCGAAGCATGAGTAGGTGTGTGCTCGACGCGTCCGCGATCCTGGCTGTGCTCCAGAGAGAAGCGGGCGCCGAGGTTCTGACGGATGAGGTGCTGGCGGAATCGATGGCCAGCGCCGTCAATCTTGCCGAGGTTCAAACAGCGATGGTGCGGCGAGGCGTCCCTGCGGAAGAAGCCTGGAAGCGGGCGGCTATCCCAATCAACCAGGTAATCTCTTTTACCGAGGATCAGGCGCGTGTGGCGGGCAACCTTGTGGCGCAAACTCGAACTCTTGGCCTCTCGCCGGGGGATCGCGCCTGTCTCGCTCTGGCCCTGGAATTGAAGGTGCCTGTGTACACGGCGGACAAGAGCTGGAAGAAACTGCGTCTGGCCGTCGCGGTACACGTCATTCGCTGAGGCAATCCGTCCTCAGACCCCCACCGGAAACGGCTTCGGCGAAGTCTCATCCAGATTCGCCCCCGAACGCCAGCGCTCGAAGCGCCCCTGCAGCAGCGACAGCAGCCCGGTATACCAGTAGCCCACCACAAACAGCAGCAGGAACGGCACCGTGAAGTAGTTCTCGTTGACCACCGCGTACCAGATGCACAGCGCGAAATAGCAGCCGATCAGCAGCTCGAGCAGCGGAATAATGCCCAGCCGCTTGCGATACTTCGATGCGCCCTGCGATTTCTCGCCCTTCTTTAGCACCCGATATTTGGGCGTGCGCTTGAACGCGCTCTGGATCCCGAAGATCGCCTCCATGACTGCGATCGAGTTGGTGATGGTCAGCCCGATGCCCAGCGACATCAGAAACGGCAGGTAGAGAAACGTCTTATACCAGTGGCGCGGGTAGAGCTCTTTCTGCGAGACCAGATAAAACGACGAAATCGAAAAGGTCGAGGCCAGGAACAGCGGGAAGTCGATGTACAACATCTCCCACCAGCCCTGATAGAAGCGAATGATCATGGCCGGCATCAGCAGCACCGACAGCACGATCATCAGCGGGTAGCTGATGTTGGCCGTCAGGTGATACCACGCTTCGATCTTGGTGCGCAGGGGCACGTCGCTGCGGAAGACCCGGGGCAGAATCTTCTTCGAAGTCTGGATGAGGCCTTTGGCCCAGCGCTGCTGCTGGGTCTTGAAGGCGGTCATCTCGATGGGCACTTCCGCGGGGCACTCCACGTCCTGCAGGTACTTGAACCGCCAGCCGAGAATCTGCGCCCGATAGCTCAGGTCGGTGTCTTCGGTCAGCGTGTCGTGCTGCCAGCCCCCGGCCTCGCCAATCACTCCGCGCCGCCACATGCCGGCGGTGCCGTTGAAATTGAAGAACAGCTGCGAGCGGGCCCGCGCGCCGTGCTCCAGCACGAAATGCCCGTCGAGCAGGATTGCCTCCACCTGGGTCAGGAAGCTGTAGTCGCGGTTCAGATGGGTCCAGCGCGTCTGCACCATGCCCACATCCGGCTCGGCAAAGTGGTGGATCACGCGCATGATCCAGTCCGGCGGCGGCACAAAGTCGGCGTCGAAGATGCAGACGAACTCCCCGGTAGCCGCCTTCAGTCCCTCCTGCAGCGCTCCCGCCTTGAAACCCGTTCGGTCGGTGCGGTGCAGATAGACGATCGGATGGCCCATGGCGCGGTAGCGGGCGACGATGCCTTGTGCCACTTCCTTTGTTTCATCGGTCGAGTCGTCGAGCACCTGGATGTCCAGCAGCTCCCGCGGATATTCGAGCGCGCAGGCGGCCTCGATCAGCCGGTCGATCACGAACTGCTCGTTGAAAATCGGCAGCTGGACGGTGACCCGCGGCAGTTGCTCAAAGCGCTGCGGCGGCTCGTGGGTGGCGTTCTTCCGATGGTGGTAGTACTGCCACACCAGCTTGTAGCGGTGCAGGCCGTAGATCGAGAGCACGATCATCACCAGGAAATACGGCGTCAGCAGCAGCGTGTCAAAGGAAAAAAGCTGCCAGTGATAGAGATTCTGGAAGGTGTGGTCGCCGTAGTGGGTGCGCAGGTAGTGGCGCAGGTCGTTCTTGACGAACAGCAGCAGGCACAGCGTCTGCGCCCAGCCGGAGAGCAGGCGCAAGGCCGAAGCTGCGAGGAGCAGGGAACTGGGCATGAGGCAGTGTCAAAGAACGGCGAAGTTCATGCCCATTGTAACGGCACGGCCTGTAGCCGGTTGCCGGCAGCGACGCGGACACCCGAGACATACACCCGAGACCGAGCCGGCGGCCCGGCATGAAGCGGGTCGCCCTGCGCTACTTCCTTCCGAACCGATACACGATGCCCATGCCGCCGCCCAGATTCGACTGGAAGCCGCCGCCCCAGTTGGTGAAGACGTCGTACCCGTCCCAGCGAATGGCCACGGCCGGGCTCAGGTTGTAGTCCGCCGAGGCGCCCGGCGAGACATAAAGCACGTTTCCATCCGTGTACAGGCCCACCAGCTGCGGCGGAAGTCCGTTCGTGCCGGTGCCGAAATTGCCGTGGCCAACACCCGCCAGAACCTGGCCGGTCCATCCCCAGTGCTGCCCCTTGAAGAAGCGGTAGCGCGGGCCCGCCATAAAGGTGTACTGGCTGATCCCCGGGTTGTAGACCGAATACGGATTGGTGCCCGTATAGGCCGTCCCGTAATAGCCGCGGAAATCCGCCGAGATGCCCAGATCCCCGTGCAGGTAATCCGTCAGGTCGATCTGCCAGCCTGGCTCGCTCACCCGCTGCAGCGAGTTGCCGGGGGTGAAGCGCAGGTACCCTCCGCCGAAGTCCAGCTCATATTTATGGCTGTAGGTGTCCTGGATAATCT
>JBAUGH010000172.1:0-1903 GCA_049679565.1 Acidobacteriaceae bacterium | reverse complement strand
AACCAGTTCCGGTCTATGTTCGGCCTTCCCGCCAATCCTCCCCAGGTCATCATCGATGGCAATGATCCCGGCATCGATGGCAACAACAATCCCGACGGCCCTGTCTCTGGCAGCTCTCTCGAGTCCTATCTCGACGTCGAATGGGCCGACGCCGTCGCGCCCAAAGCCAACATCGACCTCATCGTCGCCGCCGATACTGAGCTCGAATACGGCGGATTCCTCGCCGCCGAGCGGGCCGTCGACTCCGACATCGCCCCGGTCATCAGCTCCAGCATCGACATCGGCGGCTGCGAACAAACCACCGGCTCCTACAACCCCTTCATCGATTCCCTCTGGCAGCAGGCTGCTGCCGAAGGCATCACGGTGGTCGTTGCCGCCGGCGACAGCGGTTCCGCCGGTTGCGATTCCGACGCCCAGGAATATGCCGTCGACGGCCTCGGCGTCGATAACTGGGCCTCCACTCCCTGGGACATCGCCGTCGGCGGCACCGACTTCTACTACACCGACTACGCCACCGCCGGCTCCAATATCAAGTCCTCCACCGTCGCCAACTACTGGAACCTCACCCTCAGCCAGAATCCCGCCGTCTCCCTCCAGAAGTACGTCCCCGAACAACCCTGGAACGACAGCCAGTTCGGCCTCGACATCGTCAACTACTACACTGCCACCCAGGGTTCCACCACCATAGCTGCCGGCAGCGGCGGCGCCAGCAGCAGCGCCATCTGTTCCTCCACGTACAGCGCTTCGACCGGCGCCTGCCTCGGCACCCTCTCCGGCTATCCCAAACCTGCCTGGCAAACCGGCGTCACCGGCATTCCCAACGACAACGTCCGCGACATCCCCGACGTCTCTCTCTTCGCCGCCGACGGCCTGAACGCCAGCTACTATCCCATCTGCGCCAGCGATGGCGATTGCCAGACCCCCTCCGGCAGCAATCTCTGGCAGATCACCGGCGTCGGCGGCACTTCCGGCGCCGCCCCGGCCTTCGCCGGCATCATGGCGCTGGTCAATGAAAAGTACGGCGCCCAGGGCCAGGCGGCCGCCGTCCTCTATCCGCTGAAGACCAAAGACCCCGCCGCCTTCCACGACATCACCAGCGGCACCAACGCCGTCCCCTGCGCCACCGGCTCGCCCAACTGCGTCTCCGTCACCAGCCCCATTACGATTGCCGGCTCCAGCGGCACCATCGTCGAAGGCGAAACCGGCTCCAGTGCGGCCGCCGATTACAAGGCCGCCGCCGGCTATAACCTCGCCACCGGCCTCGGCTCCGTCGATGCCGCCAACCTCATCGCCAACTGGAGCAGCGCCGGCCTCGGCGGCTCCGGCGTCACCCTCACCTCGCCCATCGCCAACTCCACCTTTGCCCACGGCGCCGCCGTCACCTTCACCGGCACCGCCACCGGCTCGACGACGCCCACCGGCAGCGTCGCCATCATGACCAGCAGCCCCGAAACCTCCAACCAGGGCATCACCACCCTGGCCCTCAATTCCAGCGGCGGGTTCAGCGGCGCCGTGACTTACCTCCCCGGCGGCACCTACACCGTCTGGGCGAGTTACGGCGGGGATGCCAAGAACGGCCCCAGCACCTCCCTGCCCATCTCGATCACCGTCAGTCAGGAATCCAGCACCGTTACTCTCGCCGCCCAGAACCTGGGCACCATCGTTCCCTATACCACAGGCGTCTCCGTTCCCTACGGCACCCAGCTCCTCTTCGATGCCCAGGTCTTCGGCGCCTCCTGCCCGTCTCCCTGTAACGCCGGCGAAACCAGCGCCACCGGCTCCATGGTCTTCGCGGACGGCGCCAACCAGGTCGGCACCGTGGTTCTCAGTTCCGAGGGAAGCGCCGAATGGAATGCTCCGCTAACCGTGGGCAGCCACTCCATCATCGCCCGCTATCCCGGCG
>JBAUGH010000171.1:0-3611 GCA_049679565.1 Acidobacteriaceae bacterium | reverse complement strand
CCCTCTCTCTCCGCCGCAGGACCACGCGACTTCTTGCGTTCGCTAGAAATAGCAGAAATATAGATGATTTAGAAGGTTTGTGAATTTCCCGAGCTTTCCGACTATCCACCCAATTCCGACCCTTCCTCCCACTTTGTATGACCACGGCGTAATCACATGACCACGGGTGGGGAGCGGCTACCAGTAAACTTTCGAAACACATTCTCCGGCTGACGCTTCTGCACTACCGGAATAAGCTGGGAAAAAGCCCGCTGGTAGAGACTCAGCATTCCCATCAGGTCCGTCACGTCCATCCCGAACCTCGCATACCCAGCGGCCAGATGGACGTGAGTGAGAATCGTATACAGCGTCTCCGGCCCTCCGGGCGATAGGCTGATCCTCGTGCCCGACGGCAACGCCGAAGCTATGGATTCCAACGGCCAGCTGTTCGGCTTCGAGCGGATTGACAAAGTGCTCGCTCTTAACTGACGAGCCGGAAATCGAGGTTACAAAGGCTGGCGAGTTTCGATAAACGGGAGGCGACGTCTCCCGAGCCAATCGCACAGTGATGTGCCGGGCCATGGGCGTTCCACGCCTCCACAAACTTGCGCGCTCCCATCCGAAAGCGGTACCTGCTGTTGGTGTTTCCAATTTCGAGTACGTCGCCCGGCACACTTTCACCCAGCGCTGCGAGTAAAGCGAAGCCGCGCTCGCGATCTTCAACGACAGAGAGCAGGGTAACCAGGCCGTGGCGGACGGACATCTCGACGGACAGCCCGCGTCCCACTTTGCCGTGATAGACCTCGAGGGGACGCAGCTTGATCCTGTCCTGAGCGATGCTTACGTGTCCGGGACCATCGTGCCCCATGAGAACGAGATCTGCGTCAAAATCCATCGCGTAGAACTCGGTGAACGAACCGCCCGCTCCAAAGAGGTCCAGAATTTTCATGGCGATGGCGTTCTTCACTTCATATTCACCGGCGACGGGGACACCCTTCCCGGTCAGCATCGACGCGCCGGGGATGATGGAGCTCATCACATTCTCATTCTCGGCGATGCCCACGCCCATGTAGTAGTACGCGAGTAAGTCGAGATTGTGGCGCTCCACCAGCAGGTCGAGGGCAACCGCGGTGGTGGCGGCACGCTCCAACTCGCGCGGATCGCAGCCGGATTCGATGTCGAAGAATTCGCGGACCTGCGTCATCTTCTCCTGCTTCGCTGCCGGGTCTACCTGCCGGAAGAGCTGACTGAGCTCATCCACTTCCAGCTGTTCGATATGGATTCCGAAGCGCCCGCTTACCTGAACGAGGTCGGTGGCGATGTCGAGCATGCCACCGTAATAGTGGCCGAGGAGGCCAAGCCTGCTGTGGCTGAGGACCTTCGCGGTGGCGGCGGCCTGCAGCCACTCATCGATTTCGGTCCAACACGCAGGGTCGTCTTGCAGCATCCCTGTCACCTGGAAGACGGGCATCCGGAGACGCTGCATCACATTAATGATTTCGGGCACGGGGCAGGAGGCGCAGTAAGCCAGCCACTCCCCGGTCATGTTGGTGCGGTCGGCCATGCGATTGAAGCGCGCGTAGTCGATGGCCGGAGCAGGCTGCAGGTTGAGCAGGATAACCGGCACCTTTGCCCGGAGCAGCACCGGCAGCACAGTTGATGAAAGCGCATAAGTGGTGACATAGACGAGCAGGATGTCGATGTCATCCTGGCGGCACCTATGCCCGGCGGTCACCGCGGCTTCATGCGAATCGACCAGGCCGAGATTGACCACGATGCGCTGCGGATGTGCGATCTTTGCCGCGGCCGCATTCACGTATCCGCGCAATCTATCCTGCAGTCCTTCGAACTGACCCCAGTATTCTTTCAGGCCCAGGCCAAGCAGGCCGATCCGAAGCCTCCGGTACGCGTCGATCATCGCTGCCCGCTCCTTTCGGGCTCGCAGACAGGTTCCTGCGCATCGGCGGTGACGATTCCTGTTGCCGATCCGCCGCCTATAACCTTATTGCAGGTCGGCCACCGCCACGGCAAATGGGGAGAGATGAACTGCCGGACCGCCGAGCTGCGCCGTCCGTGCCGGTCCTTCGCCGCTCGCTTCATCAACGGTCGCGAGCGTGCCGTGGGACGCCTCGACAGGCAGACGAATGTCTACATCACGATTTCTGCAATTCACCAACAGGAGCTTTCGTCCGGATTTTGTGACGAAGGCCTGGGCAGTGACTACGCTGTTGTCTGAAGAATCTGTTTGGACGATCTGGTCGCCCGGGTGGAAGTTGTCTTTGATCAGCTTCAGAACCCAGTAGCGGGCGTTGGGCTTTCCGTTCTTCCAGTCGATCATGGTGACGCTGGGATATTGCGATGGGTAGCCAACCAGCTGCGACTCCCCAATCACATCGATTCCCTGGCGGGCGAGACCGATGTAGAGATAGGCGTAGAGAGCGCTTGCAGCATTCCAGTAGCGATCGGGGATGGGGATCTTTGCATCGCCCGGACGGTTGTCCGCCGGCAGGATCACGCCGAGCTCATCTGTATCGGTTTTGGTCTCCGGAGAGAGGCTCTTCCGAATCTGCTCAATGTAGCGGACGGTAGCGAGGAACCGGTTGGCCTGATTGAAAAAGGTGTACTGCCAGTCATTAGCCGACTGATCTTCGGTGGGCGTGGCATAGAAGTGGTAGGAAATGTAATCCAGCGGCGTGCCGGGCCGGTGATGTGCGTGATTGAGGAAGTACTCGAAAAACTCAGGGTGGTCGGACGGAGCCGCGAGAGCCATGCCGACGAATTTTGTCTGCGGGCTTACCTGGTGGATGGCGTGGACGATGGCGTCATAGCGGGCGGTGTATTGCTCGGGCGTCATGTGGTGCTCGGCTTCGACTTCGTTGAGCACCTCCCAGTAGGGAAATCTGTAGTGATAGCCGGAAGTGTGCAGCTTGCCGTTTTCGTCGGTGAAGCTGCCCTTTGTGTACCAGCTCACGAGGCGCGCGTAGTAATCGCCGAGCGCCTTGCCGGAGGGATCGACCAGCTGGGAGCCCTGGGTGTAATTCCAGTCGACAGCGTCCGGATCGCTCGGGCACTTCACCGGCTCGGGCGTGCGGAAGAGCCACGCCGGAATGGTGCTGAAGTTCATAACGGTGGAGTGGCCGGCGGTGGCGTCGAGGAAAGCTCGGGTGATGGGGTCGATGAACGAGAAGTCCCACGAGGTGCCGGAGGATGTGGGAGGCTGAAGCTCAGCCACCGCGAGCCGCGGATAAGGCAGCCAGGGAACGAAGCGGACGTAATCGGCGCCCAGGTCTTTCACTGCCGTCCAGGCGCCCTGCTCAATGGGAGAGCCAGGCCGAAGCATGGGATTGACGACGACCTGGAGGGTTGGAGTGGAGCGGGAAATGAGCAGGGTCTTGTTCCACTGAACGGAGACCTCGGCAGGATGGTTCAGTTGTTGCGCGTAGGCGCTGACCGCAAGGCATCCCAGTGCAGCCGCCAGGCAGCAGACAGCAACGACATCGACGCCCTTACGCGTGGTCCCCCACAATTTCATCTCGTCGATCATCCCATTCCCTTCTGTGCTTCGCAATCGCTGCCGACCCCGCATTTGTCCACGATAGTCGTTTCCAGCAATTGAGATGGACGCCCGACGG
>JBAUGH010000170.1:0-3849 GCA_049679565.1 Acidobacteriaceae bacterium | reverse complement strand
GTCGACGCCGAGACGACCGTCACACCCTTCGCATCGTCGATCACCTGCGCGTAGATGTGGTTCAGCGAGCGGTAAACGTTCAGCCGCGGCCGCTCCGTCGTCCCCACCATCTTGCGGCGGATGCGCGTATGCACGCGCTGCCGAATCTCGTTTCTCTTCCTCTGCGGAATCATTGTCTTTTCCCTTCCTAACAGCGAAGCTGCCCTGCAGCCTCGTTCGGTTTTAAACTGCAGCTATCAGCCTTTAGCCGCACTTCCCGCAATACTGCGGTCGCAGCCGGCGGCTGACCGCTATTTCGCCCCCGTCTTCCCAACCTTCTTCTTGAGCCGCTCGTCGGAGTAGCGCACACCCTTGTTCTTGTAGGGATCGGGCTTGCGCAGCGACCGCATATCCGCGGCCACCTGCCCTACCTTCTGCCGGTCGATGCCGCTCACCGTCACCCGCGTCTGCTTGGGATCAACGGTCGCGGTAATCCCGGTCGGCAACGGAAACTCGATCGGGTGTGAGTAGCCCAGGGTGAAGACCACCGTGTTCTTGCCCTTCAGCTCCGCGCGGTAGCCGATGCCGACAATATCGAGGTCCTTCGACCAGCCCCTGGTCACGCCCTCGACTGCGTTCGAGATCAGCGCCCGCGTCAGCCCGTGAATCGCTGCCTGCGAGTCGCTCTCCCGCACTGCGACCACGTGTCCGTCTTCGGTCTTCAGCTGAATCCCCGCCGGAATCACCTGTTCCAGCTTGCCCTTCGGGCCTTCCACCGTCACCACGCTGCCATGCACCGCGTACTTCACGCCCTGCGGCAGCGGAATCGGCTTCTTTCCAATCCTCGACATCGTTTCATCCTTATGGCTTGCGAGTCCCGGCTTCGCCTGTGCTCTGCCGTTCCACTGCAGCCTTCAGCGAGCTTTGCCCGCCTTTCTGCCCTGACTTCCCCGGGCCAACGGCCCGGCAACTGCCATGTCGTCTCCAGCGGATGGCGCCAAAGGCGCGCCCGCCCGAGCCGGCCAGGCTCACCAGATTTCGCAGAGGACTTCGCCGCCCACGCCTTCTCTGCGTGCCTGACGGCCGGTCATTACACCCTTCGGCGTGGTCATGATGCTGATGCCGAGGCCGCCCTGCACCCGCCGAATCTCATCGCGGCCGATGTAGACCCGGCATCCCGGACGCGATACCCGCTCCAGATCCCGAATCGCCGCTTCGTTGTTGGCGCCGTACTTCAGGTACACCCGCAGCACCGCGCGCCCATTCTCCTCGGTCGTCTTGAAGTTCGAGATGTAGCCCTCTTCCTTCAGAATGCGGGCAATCTCCGCCTTCAGCTTCGAGGCCGGAACATCCAGCTTCTGATGACGCGCCCGGATCGAATTGCGAATCCGCGTCAGAAAATCCGCCACCGGATCGGTCAAGCTCATCGTCTCTCCTTCATTCCCCGTTCGCTCCGCCCGTCCTGCTCACCCGAGCGGAGAACCAGCCGGAATGCCTTCTGGCTCCGGGCTTTTCGCCCTTCGCCGATCTTGTTCTGACCTTCGGCCTTTTTCAGCCTTCGGTCGAAGCTGCCCTGCGCCCCTGAGGGCGCGCCCGCCCAGCGCGGCCAGCGCTACCAGGAAGACTTGATCACGCCGGGAATCTCGCCCTTCAATGCCAGTCCCCGGAAGCACAGCCGGCAAACGCCGAATTTCCGCAGAAACGCCCGCGGCCTTCCGCACAGCTTGCAGCGATTGTGCTGGCGGCTCTTGAACTTCGGCTTCCGCGCGTCCTTCACTCGTTTTGCTGTTGTCGCCATCTCTTCTCTCAGTCCCTTCGCTTACGCGGTCTGCCGGAACGGCATCCCAAACTGCCGCAGCAGCGCCCGCGCCGAGTTGTCGTCCAGAGCCGACGTCACGATCGTGATGTTCATGCCCTTCAGTTTCTCCACCTTGGAGTAATCGATCTCCGGGAAGATCAGCTGATCGCGAATCCCCAGCGTGTAATTGCCGCGCCCGTCAAAGCTCTTGGTCGAAACCCCGCGGAAGTCGCGCACCCGCGGCAGCGCCACCGAGATCAGCCGGTCGAGGAACTCGTACATCGTGTCCCCGCGCAGCGTCACCATCGCTCCGATGGGCATGTTCTCGCGCACCTTGAAGGCGGCAATCGACTTCTTCGCCCGCGTGGTCACCGGCTTCTGTCCGGCAATCGCCGCCAGGTCCGCAACCAGCGGATCCAGCATCTTCGAGTTCTGCGTCGCCTCGCCGAGGCCCATGTTCACCACGATCTTCTCCAGCCGCGGCACCGCCATCGGGTTCTCCAGCCCCAGCTCTTTCTGAAGCACGCCCTTGATTTCCTTGTGGTACTTCTCTTTCAGTCTCGCTGCCATTTCCTCTGACTCACTTCCCATTCGGTCTCGGATTGGTGTTGCCACCGTTTACCGTTGCGAATGCGTTCCTGACTTGTCCGACTCCCGGCGCCGAAGGCGCGCGGGCCCTAGGACTTCTTCTTCGCGACAATCGTTCCGCCGCACTTTTTGCAGATCCGCACCTTCACATCGCCTTCGAACTTATGCGCCACCCGTGTCGGCTGGTTGCAACTCGGGCACACCAGCATCACGTTCGAGCGGTTCACTGCCGCTTCCTGCTCGGCGATGCCGCCCTGGATCCGCCGCTGCGGATTCTCTCTCAGGTGCCGCTTCACCACCCGCACGTGTTCCACCAGCAGCCGCCCGGTGTCGGGAAAAGTGCGCAGCACCCGTCCCTTCTTGCCCCGGTCGCTGCCCGTGATCACCTGCACCGTATCGTTCCGCTGAATATCCAATCCCGCCATATCTCCGTCCTCAGGTCTCGGCCGAACTTAGAGCACTTCCGGCGCGAGCGAAACAATCTTCAGAAACTTCTTTTCCCGCAGCTCTCGCGCCACCGGACCGAACACGCGCGTGCCCACCGGCTCACCGGCATCGTTGATCAGCACTGCCGCATTGGTGTCGAAGCGGATATAGGTCCCGTCCCGCCGCCGCGTCTCTTTGCGCGTACGCACCACCACGGCCTTCACCACTTTGCCCTTCTTCACCTGGCCGTCGGGCGAAGCTTCCTTCACCGCCGCGGTGATCACGTCCCCCAGCCCGGCCTTCAGCCCGCTCGCGCCGCCCAGCGGCAGAATCATCTGCAGCTTGCGCGCGCCGGAGTTATCGGCGACCTCGAGCATCGTTCTCATCTGCACTGCCATGGCTCTATCTCCTTACTCTCTGTCGCGGTCCCGCAGGCCGCGATCTCCGCCGCCGCTACTTCGCCGCCGCCGCCTTCGCTTCGGCCTCTTCCACCTGGGCCAGAGCCGACCGCCGCACGATCTCTTCGAGATTCCACCGCTTCAGCCTGCTCAGCGGCCGGGTTTCCCGGATGCGCACCACGTCGCCGACCCGCGCCGTGTTTTGCTCGTCGTGCGCGTAGAACTTCCGCGTCGATCGCACAATGCGCTTGTACTTGGCGTGCGCCTTGCGCATCTCCACCTCGACCACGATGGTCTTCTGCATCTTCGTCGAGACCACCTGCCCTACCTTCTCGTTCCGCCGCGAGGTGTGGGGAGCTTCAGGCTTCGGGGTGCTGCTTGCTGTTGCGCTCATGGTTTCAGCCCTTCTTTACGCTCGCGGACCGTGCCGCTTTCTTTTTGTTGGCCGACGGCCGAGCCGCCGATTTCCGCGCTGCGGCCGGCCGGCTGGTCTTCTTCCGCACCGTCTTCTTCGCCGCGGTCTTCTTCCTGGCCGGCTACACCGCCTTCTCCCGCGCGTGCTTCGCCGGCGCCGCCGCCACGCGGGCGGCGCTCGCCGCTGCCTGGCTCACCGGACCCGTATGCAGACCCATCTCTCGCTCCCGCCGGATGGTGTGAATT
>JBAUGH010000169.1:0-3807 GCA_049679565.1 Acidobacteriaceae bacterium | reverse complement strand
TTCAGCCGCGACGTCGTTCCGGCAATCAGCGGCTCGGTCGTCACCGGCAGCCAGACTTCCGGCATGCCCCATCCCGACAACTTCGCCCCGTAAAATCCGGGCGCTCCCACGCCCACCACCGTGAACGGGTGCCCGTCGATCTGGTAGGTCCTGCCCACCACCCCTGGATCCCCGCCGTAGTGCAGCTCCCACGCGTGATAGCTCAGCACCGCCACCAGCGGCGCGCCTACGTGATCGTCGGACGGCTGAAGCGTCCGCCCGATCCACGCCCGCACGCCAAAGGTCTCGAAGAAATTGCCCGAGACGAACTCCCCGTTGCGCGTCTGCGCCGGTTCGTTGCTCCCCGCGGCGCGCACCCCCAGCGGCGTGTTCCCGCCCTCGAATGCCGCCAGTTGCTCGAACGCCGGAGTGTGGTCGCGGAACAGCTTGTACAGATCCCAGGAGAAGATCGAGAACTCGTCCTGCTGCGTCCAGCCGCCCCATCCGCAGCAGTGGATCTTCTTGCCGATTCGCCACAGTTGCCCCGGATTCGCCACCGGCAGCGACCGCAGCATCACCTGATCGATCAGGGTGAAGATCGCCGTCGTCGCCCCAATCCCCAGTGCCAGGGTGATCACCGCCGTCGCCGTGAATCCGGGCGCCTTCCGTAACTGCCGCAACGCCTGTCTCAGATCGTTCAGCATCGAATCATCACCGCCTCTGTTACATGTCTTTCGGCGCCCCGAGACCTCTTTCCCTGGGCCCCGACTCGCCCGCCACGACGTCTGCCGCTACTCTGCGCGAAGCGCGCCCGCCTGGACGGCCAGTCCTCACTCCATGCGCAGCGCCTGCATGGGATCGATGCTCGCCGCCCTCAGCGCCGGGACCACTCCCGCCAGCACTCCCACCACCAGCATTACCGCAGCTGCCAGCGCCAGCGACGGAGCAATCCCGCCGCCGAAGCCGGCAAACGCATGGCGCAGCAGCACGGCGGCTGCGGCCGCGGTCACCGCTCCAATCGCCAGGCCCAGCGCCACCAGCACCAGCGCCTGCTTCAGGATCAGGCTCACCACGTCGATGCGCCTTGCGCCCAGAGCCATGCGCACGCCCACCTCATTCGTGCGTTGCGCTGTTACATAACTGATCAGCCCGTAGATCCCTACCACTGCCAGCAGCAGCGCCAGACTGGCAAAGGCCTCCAGCATCTCGACAATCAGCCTCCGCCCGGCGAGCGAATCTTCCACCAGCGTCTCCACCGGCACCACAGTGGCCACCGCCTGCGAGCCATCCGCCGACACCACCGCGCGCTGCAGCGCGGCCGCCATCCGCGCGGGATCGCCGCCGGTCCGCACCAGAAAATTTGCCGATCCCCCGGTGCCCTGGGCAAACGGGTAATAACGCATGCCGTCGCTGGTGTCTTCCTCGAGCGAACTCAGCCGCACGCTTGCTACCACGCCAACAATCACCGCGGGGGCTGTCTGGTCGCCGCACTCGAAACTGATGTGCTGCCCCAGCGGGCTTGCTCCTGGCCAGTACTTTTTCGCCAGCCGCTCGTCGATCACCGCCACGTGCTGGCTGCCGGCTACATCGCTCGGGTTGAACCACCGCCCCGCCAGCAGCGGAATCTCCATCACCCGCAGGTAGTCGGGAGTCGCCAGCGTCAGTTGGCTGTGCGGCCCTGGATCGCCCGGTGCCGTCGGCCGCCCGATAATGCCGAACGAGCACGAGCTGATATTGTCCGGGTCGAACGGCAGCGGGGCTACCGCCGCCGCCGCGCTCACGCCCGGCTGCGCCGCCAGGTTCGCCACCACTCCGCCCACAAACGTCGCCTGGCGGGCCTGATTCTTGCCCAGGTTCTGCCCGGCGAACTCCACGCTCGCCGCTTCCACCCCGTGCGGATTGAATCCCGGATCGACTTTCTGGAGTTTCGCCAGGCTCGCCAGGAACAGCCCCGCGCCCGCCAGCAGGAAGAAGGCCGCCGCCACTTCGCCCACCACGAAGGCGCCGCGCATGCGCTGCTTCTCTGCCGAGGCCGTCCCGCTGCGCCCGCCTTCATGCAGGTCCAGCCGGCCGCGCCGCCGCAGCATCGTGATTGCCGGGCCCATGCCCGCGATCAGCGCTGCCAGCACCGCCGCCCCTGCCGTAAACACCACCGGATCGAAGCCCACCGCAAATCCGCGCGCCAGATCGTGCGGCACCAGACGCAGCAGCAAGCGCCCCAGCAGCGGTCCCGCCGCAATCCCGACTACTGCCGCGCCTCCCGCCAGCAGCAGCGTTTCCACCAGCAGTTGCCGCACCACCCGGCCGGCGCTCGCGCCCAGCGCGGTGCGAATGGCAAACTCCCGGCTGCGTGCCGACGATCGCGCCAGCAAAAGCCCGGCCACATTGGCCGCGGCAATCAGCAGCACGAGCGCCACCAGCCCCGACAGCACGAACAGAGGTGTCCGCAGCGGACCGGCCGCAAACTCGGTCAGCGGCGTCGCGTACACGCCCCATCCTGCGCTGGCTGCGAAGTTGGTGCGGCCGGCACGGCGCAGTGCAGCCCACGCCGCCGTTCCCCACCCTGCGCTGAACTGCGCCAGCGGAACCCCGGGCCGCAGCCGCGCCACTGCGTGATAGCTTTCGTTGAAGGCATTGTTGGGGGTGTAGGCATTCGGCGGCAGCGCCATCGGCACCCACAGCTCTGCGCCGCGCGGCCACGCGAAATCGCTGCGCATCACGCCCACCACCCGATAGGGCGTGTCGTCCAGCAGGATCGTCTTCCCCGCTACGTCGGCCCGCCCGCCAAACAAGCGCTGCCACAAGCCGTAGCTCAGCACCGCTACCGGCCCTGCGTTGGCCTGATCTTCGTCCGCAGTAAACGTCCGCCCCACAATCGGCCGCGCGCCGAACACCTGGAACCATTGCCAGGAAGTCCGCGCCGCTGTCAGATGCTCCGCCCGTCCGTCATGCAGGATGTTGAAGCTCGTCGTCTGCCCCAGCGCCGCCGCCTCCACCTGGTCGTGCATGCCCCCGGCCAATGCATACATCGGCACCGAGACAACCGGAACGTCGAGCGTGAACTGCCGGTAGCGGGTATGCAGCACCGCAACTTGCTCGGGATGGTCCACTCCCGCCGGATGCCGCAGCACCGCATTCACCACGCTGAAGATCGCTGTATTCGCGCCGATCCCCAGCGCCAGCGTGATCACCGCCGTCGTCGTGAATCCCGGCGCCCGGAGCAACTGCCGCAGGGCCTGTTTCAAATCGCTGAGCATGGATTCCCCCGCACCTGGATGTGGTTCAGGAGGAAAAACCTGCATCTGGCGCGCCAGTCCTTTGCAGCACCGGGCGCATGAAAACACAGTATGTTACGGATTCACAGGCAGCGGCTCTCTGTCCGCTATCGCTCGACCCTGTTCAGAACCGGACAGGAGCAGCGATCAAACATCCCGCGCTCTTCACAGGACTCCTCTGCCCATGGGATACCGGCCCTCTCAACGGCTCTTCAGCCCCAGCGCCTCCACATACCCCGCGTTCACCCGCTCGTTCGCAAACTGGACCTTCGTCAGCAAATCCGCAAACGCCGCGTCGATGTCCGCCTGCGGAGGTCGCGCCGCGTTGCGCTTCTCCGCGTCCCCCATGTCTCGCGGCAGCTTCGCAAAGGCCACAATTTCGTCCCAGTGCACCGGCCGGTCGAAGGTCACCACGCAGGGCGTGTCGTCCATGCGCTTATACGTCCAATACGCCCAGCCCACGTTGTTGGCCTCCAGCGTCTTGCGGAAGCCCTCCACCCAGGCATTGTTGTTCTCGCCCGTCTCGCCGGTCCAGATGGGCACATGATATTTC
>JBAUGH010000168.1:0-3437 GCA_049679565.1 Acidobacteriaceae bacterium | reverse complement strand
GCAAGGCTCTGCGCGTGCGCTTCACCAATGAATTCGGCACCGAACCCCTGCGCCTCGACGCGGCCAACATCGCCCTCAGCGCCGGAGAGGCTGCCATCCAGCCTGATTCCCTGCACCCAATCACCTTCGGCGGCCAGCCCTCCATCGTCATCCCGCCCGGCGCCGAAGCCCTCAGCGACCCGGTCGCAATGGCCACCCCGGCCTTCGCCAACCTCGCCGTCAGCTTCTATCTGCCGCTCGAGCAGATCAGCGATGTTTCCGTGCACTCCAGCGCCCAGCAGACCAACTACATCGAGAAGGGGAACGAAATCAGCGCACCCACTCTCGCGGGGACGAACATCGTCGCCTCGTGGTATTTCGTCAAGGGCATTGACGTCGAGCCGACCGCGCCGCATGCCGGCGCCATCGTGGCCTTCGGCGACTCCATCACCGACGGCGCCTGGGCCACGGAGAATGCCAACCACCGCTGGCCCGACGACCTCGCCGCCCGCCTCCAGGCGAACCCCGCGACCGCGCACCTCTCGGTACTCAACGAAGGCATCGGCGGCAACTGCGTGCTGATCCACTGCGTCGGCCCCAACGCCCTCGCCCGCTTTGACCGCGATGTCCTCTCGCAGGCCGGCGTCCGCTACGTCATCGTGCTCGAGAGCATCAACGACATCGGCGCCCTGCACGATCCCAACCGCCCCGACTACCAGCTGACCGCCGAAGATCTGGAGCAGGGCCTGATGCAGCTTGTCGCCCGCGCCCACGAGCACGGCATCAAGGTGATGGGCGCCACCCTGACACCCTACCAGGGGTGCAACTATTTCACCGATCGCGGCGAGCAGATTCGCGAGGCCGTCAACGACTGGATCCGCACCGGCCACGTCTTTGACGGGGTGGTCGACTTCGACAAAGCCACCCGCGACCCGGCCCATCCGCTCGCCTACCTGCCCAAATACGACAGTGGCGACCACCTCCATCCCGGCGACGCCGGTTACGCCGCCATGGCCGACTCCATCGACCTAAGCCTGTTCGAGTGATGGGGCGGTGCATCGTGGCAAAAAGCCGCCTCCAGCCTAGGGCGGGAGCACCGCATCCTTTCCCTCAAAAATGTGTCTAAGCATGCAGAAAGGTCTCTGGAACCATGCGTTTGCCTTCGCTTTCTCTCGTGACATCCTTTCTTGCGGTCAGTGCGCTGCCCCTGGCCTCCGCCCAGGCGCCTGCCCTGCCCGCCGGCTCGTCCCAATACACCCTGGTCGAGGCCAATGACGGCAAGACCGTGGGCTCGGCCGACGCGACCGTTCAGACGCTGCCCAACGGCTACCAGATCAGCTCGCGCGGCGAAATGAAGCTGGCAAAGTTCAGCTATAGCTTCTCGAACGACAATCGCATGGACAGGCAGCTCAACATCGTCCACGATCAGCTGACCGGCACGGTGAACGGCGCCCAGGTCACGTTCAATATGTCCTCCGACGCCTCCGGCCGCCAGTTTGAGATCAACATCGTCGCCCAGGGCAAGACCACAACCAACAGCGTCGATCGCCACCAGAACACCGTGCTGCTGCCCGATCTCGACCCGGCCGCCTACATCGAGATGGCGCACTTTGCGCTTGAACATCCCGCCACGCCGTGGGTCGTGGTTCCCAAGCAGAACGGCCTGCTGATTCCCGCCCAATACACCATGCAAAACGACATCAAGGCCGACTTCCACGGCCAGTCCATCTTCGTCCGCCACACCAGCGTGATCGTCAGCGGAGAGAATGGCGTCAGCATCGAGATCTACTCGACCGGCGACGGCCAGATGCTCGAAGCCGATCTCCCGGAGCAAAACTTCTACGTCATCCGCGACGGATTCAAACTAAGCAGCCGCCCGCACTACACGCCGCCGCGTGGTTCAGCGCCGCCGCCGGATCAGCAGCAGCCGAACCCGAATCAGCCGCCATCACAGTAGCGAACCAGCCCGCCTTCGGCTCGCACCCAACGCGGAAACAGATAGCGCTATCTTCTCGAGGTTCTCGACCAGGTGGCGACTCAACTGAACGATGTCTACCGTTATTTCGCACTATTTGTTTTCGGGCAAACCCCGGACTGCCTATGACGTCTTCATCCAACCGTACTTCAGGACCTATACAGGCAGGGCCAGGGACGCAAAGTTGCGACCTCGGATGAGAGAGCCGGCTGCCAGAGTGGTGAGAATGCTTCTGTCAGGATCGCCGCGATTTCGCGCCCCCCAGGTATCATTTGGGACGAATCTACGAGCCGCTGATGAAAACCTTCGCTAACGAACCTGGTGGCCGTTAGCAGGCAGGCTTATTGGACGTTAATGGACGCTGATTGGGATCGAAGAATTGATCGTAAGCTCTTGATTCTATGTGGCGTCCCCGACGGGATTTGAACCCGTGTTATCGCCGTGAAAGGGCGGTGTCCTGGGCCGGGCTAGACGACGGGGACGCTCTGTTGGCAGGCGGCTGGCGCGGCCAGGAAGCCACACCAAGCCATCTCCGACTCTACCAGGCGGTCCGGGCAAAGTCAAAGCACGTTCGGCTCCTTCGTGCTTACGCTATTCTCGTCTTCTCATGCGCCGGTTTCGCTACCTTGACCTGCTGACCATCGGTTTTGTCGTGGTTCTGCTGATCTCCAACCTGGTCGGCCAGAAGATCTGCCAGATCGGGCCGCTCAAAGTCAGCGGCGCCGAGCTGCTGTTTCCCATCACCTACATCTGCGGGGATGTCTTCACGGAGGTTTACGGATACGGCGCATCGCGGCGCGCCATCTGGATCGGCTTTTTTGCGATGGCGCTCCTCTCGCTGATGGGGGCGGTGGCCGTGGCCCTGCCGCCCGCTCCCGGATGGCCCAACCAGCAGGCCTTCGCCACGGTCTTCGGACTGGTTCCCCGCTTTGCCGTGGCCAGTCTGGTGGCCTACTGGGCGGGCGAGTTCACCAACTCGTTCACCCTGGCGAAGATGAAACTGCTGACGGGGGGGCGGTGGCTCTGGACGCGAACGGTCGGTTCGACCATCACCGGGCAGGCTGTCGACACCGCGATCGTGATCCTGATTGCGTTCACGGGATATACCTCGTGGAGGACGATGGGTATCCTGATTCTCTCGTCGTACCTGGTCAAGGTCGTCTATGAAACCCTGGCCACTCCGGTCACGTACCTTGTGGTTGGCTGGCTGAAGCGTGTGGAAGGGGCAGATGCTTTCGATCGCGGCACCGACTTCAACCCCTTTGCGCTGCGCGCGGAGTCCTGAGCGAGCGGGTACTTTGCGGCCTTATCGCGCAGGATTCCCTTTCGTGCGGCCCGCATGGCAGTCGTTATAATCAGATTTTGCCCCCTGAAAGGAGCTGGCATTTCCATGCCCATCCAGCCCACCGCCAGAATCTGGCACAACGGCAACCTCATTCCCTGGGACAAAGCCCAGATCCACGTCATGAGCCACGTAGTCCAC
>JBAUGH010000167.1:0-4013 GCA_049679565.1 Acidobacteriaceae bacterium | reverse complement strand
GACTGCCGGAACCTGCGGAAGAAGATGAGCCGGAGCCAGGCGGGAGCTGGCTGAGCAGCTCTTCGACAGGCAGCAGACGCTGGAGGTGGACCAGTTTGACCAGGCCGAGCTCGAGGTGGAAGCGCTGCTCCTGTCGGTAATTCAGGTCGTCAAAGGTGCGGAGCATGACCTGGAGGAAGCGGGTGAGGTCCTCTTCGGAGAAGAGCATGGCGGAGCGCGCGGCGCGGGCTCGCTCGTCGGCGGAGATTTGCAGCAGGTCGGTGTTTTCGCCGCCGATGCGGGCCATGAGCGCGTTGCGCAGGTAGCGGACGAACTGGCGGGCGAGCGCGGCCGGACTGTTTCCGGCGTTGAGCAGGGTGTTCAGCTCTTCGACGACGGCGGCGGTCTGGCCCGCGCTGATGGCTTCCATCAGGCGCTCGAAGACGGTGTTGGGGACCGAGCCCATCAGCTCGCGGATCGGATCGGCGGCGAGATGCGCCTTGCCGTTGACCAGCGGGGCGGAGGCGATGGCCTGGTCCATGATGGAGAGCGCATCGCGCATCGACCCGTCGCCGGCTTCGGCCAGCAGGGAGAGCGCGGCGTCTTCGGCGTCGAGGTCTTCCTCGGTGGCAATGGTGCGGAGCTGGGTGAGGATGTCGTCGAATTTAACCGCATGGAAGCTGAAGTGCTGGCAGCGCGAGCGGATGGTCTGGGGGATGTCTTCGGGCTGGGTGGTCGCCATCATGAAGATGACATGATCGGGCGGCTCTTCGAGGGTTTTGAGGAGGGCGTTGAAGGCGGCGTCGGTGATCTGGTGGGCTTCGTCGAGGATCCAGATCTTGTATTTGTCGCGGGCGGGGCGATAGCGGGCGGCTTCGCGGAGCTCGCGGACTTCGTCGATGCCGCGGTTGGTGGCGGCGTCGATCTCGAGGACGTCGACGGAGTTGCCGGCGCGAATTTCCTGGCAGGAATCGCAGACCCCGCAGGGCTCCTGCGTCGGACGCTCGGGGGTGCCGACGGCAGTGCGGCAGTTGAGGGCCTGGGCGAGGATGCGGGCGATGGTGGTTTTGCCGATGCCCCGGTGGCCGGAGAAGATGTAGCCGTGGGCGACGCGGCCCTGTTCGAGAGCGTTGAGCAGGGTGCGGGTGACGTGCTCCTGTCCGGCGACGTCGGCGAAGCGCTGCGGACGGTATTTCCTGGCGAGGACCTGATAAGGCATCGAATGCTGATTGTAGCGCCGAAGGCGGTGAGTTTTCGGGGCGGAGGGGGACGTCAGCGGCGATGGGGATTTGCCAGAAGATCGATCACGCGGGTTGCCGTACGGGCGGATGGCGGCAAGAGGCGGGCAATGCCGGAATCCAGCGTTACCAGATGCGCCTTATGGTGAAGGGCGAGCCCCAGCAGGTAGGCGTCGGTGATCTGGCGATAGCCCTGCAATTTGGCGCCGCAGAGAGAGAGGGAAGCGGGTAAATCCAGTTCGTCCATCCAGAAGACATGGCCCGGATGGCGGAGATTGGCGTTGAGGACCTGCAATGCGTCGGCGATGCTAAGAGCTTCGGGCGTGACAGTTGGATTGGAGAGAAGACGGACACATCCTGCCTGCGTGAGAGGGCAGGTGACCCAGTGACGGGCGGCGTTGGCGGCGAACCAGATACGAACCTTCTCGTGGTGCTCCTGAAACGGCCAGACAAGTGCGAACAGGACGTTGACATCGAGAAGGAAAGCGGGGCCTACCATTCGTCTTCGGCTTCGAGCAGCCGTTTTGTGGTCAGGACGGGGGTATCGTCGGGAAGTATGGGCAGATAGACGCCGTCGACACACTTCAGCGCCAGAGGGCGGGAGATGCCGCGGCGGATCAGGTCGCTGGCTGCCTTGCCCACGCTCAGGCTGCGCTGTTCGGCGTACTCCTTCACCTGCTGCAGCACGTCGTCATCAATGGCGAGAGTGGTTCTCATTCTTGCTCTATGATGCTCTTAACGGTTTATGATGTCAAGATACGAAATCAGCATCAAAAGTGGGGTGCGATGACAGAGAGTGCCGAGCTTCGCTACCGAGTGGCGACGGCGGACGATATTCCGCGCATCGGGCCGCTGATCGAGGCGTCGGTGCGGGGATTGTCGGTGGGGGAGTATTCGCCGTCGCAGATGGATCAGGCGCTGGGGACGTGGCTGGGCCTGGACACGCAGCTCATCGCGGACGGGACCTATTTTGTGGTCGAGGCGGCCGGGCTGCCGGGGGTGCTGGCGGCGTGCGGCGGCTGGTCACGGCGGCGAACTCCGTATGGGAGCGATCATCGGCCGGGGCGCGACGACGCGCTGCTCGATGCAAGGACCGGGGCGGCAAAGATTCGGGCGTTCTTCGTGCATCCGGAATGGGCGCGGCGAGGGATTGGCAGCCGTTTGCTGGAGATGTGCGAGGCAGCGGCGCGGGCGGAGGGCTTCACCCGCTGCGAGATGGGCGCGACTCTGCCGGGGATTCCGCTGTATCGGCGGCATGGGTATGTGGAAGGCGAGCGGGTGGAATTGCCGCTGGCGAATGGGGAAACGCTGCCGATTGTCAGGATGGGAAAAGGCCTGTAGCCGGGAGCCGGTAGCCTGCGGCCGGGAGCGAGAAACGAGCGAATAGCCAGCGAGGGGCGGGCAAAAAGCCAGCGAGAGGCCAGCGAACAGGCAACAAAAAGCCGGGGAATCGCCGGCGCGAGGGCGGTTCAGAGCCGGAGCCGGCCGGATCTAGCGGCGTGACTTGCGGGAGCGAGGAGCGGGGTTGCGTCGGGATTTTTTGTGGGCCGCTTTCTTCGCCACGCGGGCGCGGCGGCGGATCTCTTCGGGCGAATACATGCTGCCGCGGCACTGGGGGGAGCCGCAGTTGCAGCGGGCTTCGTCGTCGTCGCCGTCGTAGAGGAAGTAGTCGTAGGTGAGCTCTTCGCCGGCTTTGATGTTGCGGATGGCCATGATCCAGACGCGGCCGTCGGCCTCCTCGGTCTCGCAGTTGGGATCGCAGGAGTGGTTGATGAACATGGCGGTGCCGTGACCGTCGATGACCAGGGAGCCGTCGCCGATCCCGAAGAGGTAGGTGGTCGGCGAGTTTTCGTACTTCTCGTCGGCAATCTCCTTGGGAATGCGGGGGCCGGTGTACTCGACCACGCGGCTGCCCTTGCGGATGGGGTCCATGGTGTAGCAGCCGGCGGCGTGGATGGCCGAAGAGCGAATGATGAGCGCCATAGGAAAGCTAAGAATAGCAAGTTCCTGGGGCCTCCTTCGCCGTCTGTGCGCGTCTAAAATGGAAGTGATGGTGCGGCGCGTCTTCTTTTTCGGGGTGGTGCTCGGGACCGGGCTGGTGCTGGCGGCGCCGGGCGGGGCGCAGCAGCAGGACAATCCCTCGCAAACGCAGCAGAGCCAGTCCGGGCAGGCGGGGAGCCAGAAGAAAGATCAGAAGAAGTCCACCGCCCAGGGCAATCCGTTTCCGGAGCAGAAGTCGGAGGCGGCGGCGAAGCAGGCACAGCAGGACGATGGTCCGTCGGCGCCCGCGCCCCAAACCGCGCCGAAGGGGAAGTCGACGGCGGATCAAAATCCGTTTCCGGAAGAGCAGTCGGAGAAGGCCGCGCATCAGGAGCAGCCGAATCCGGATCAGGGAAACGGGTCCGGCAAAGGCGGCTTCAGCTCGAGCCAGGTGAAGGGGCTGGATATGCCCGGCACGAATTCAGAGTCGCCGGGTGGATCGGCGCCGGCGTTCGATCCCAAACTGGCGAAGAAAGATACCCAGGTAGGGACGTTCTACCTGCAGTCGGGCGACTTCAAAGGCGCGTACGACCGGTTTGTGGAAGCGACGCGGACGGATCCGGGCAATGCAGAGGCGGTGTACGGGCTGGGCGAGTCGGCGTTGCGGCTGGGGAAGAACGATGTGGCGCTGCGCAACTTCCGCCTTTATCTGAGCGCGCTGCCGGACGGCCCGCATGCGAAGGACGTCCGCAAGGCGATGAAGAAGATGGGCGCGGAGCCTCCCGCCTGAGCGGGGCTGCCTCATCTCCGCAGGCT
>JBAUGH010000166.1:0-8229 GCA_049679565.1 Acidobacteriaceae bacterium | reverse complement strand
CTCAAAGGTGTTGAGGGCGCGTTCGTTATGTTGCCGACTGTATGGGCTCCCTCCCCTGATTTCATAGAAGCAAAGGGCGTGATTGCGAACTATGTCGAGGCGCTGACCAGGGTAGTGCCCCCGCGGGTGATAGCGCTCTCGTCGACGGGCGCGTATAGAAAAAGCGGGGTGGGGATGATCACGGCCTTATCCCTCCTGGAGCAAGGTTTTCTCGGCCTGCCGTCTCCGGTCGCATTTGTGCGCGCAGGCGGCTTTTTCGAGAACTTTCTTTTCGGCTTACAGGCCGCCCAGGGCGGAACACTACCGGTCTTCTACGATCCGACAAACCGGAAATCGATGATGGTCGCGTCAGACGACATCGGCGCTGAGGTGGCGACGCTTCTGACCGGGCCGGCGTGGTCAGGGCATCGCGTCATCGAGCTCGGTTCGATGGTAAGCGCGGATGAAGTGGCCGCACAGTTGGGTGAAGTCCTGAAACTCGACGTAAAGGCCTTTGCAATCCCGCGTGCAGGGTGGGCTGAAGCGTTCGAACAGTTCGGCATCCCCAAGGGCCACACTGGACCTGCCGAAGAAATGTATGAGGGCATTAACGCGGGATGGATGGGTCTCGGAATCGCGGGTACGGAGCACGTAGAGGGTACGACGTCCGCACGCGACGTGTTTGCGGCTGCCCAGAACGCCGTCAAGGCGTAGGTACGGGGGGCAGCATCAGCGCCCTGAGGGCGGGAACAGCCGGCCGTGGCCGCGGCGGCCAGGTGTTCGACCGGCTGTTCCTGCCTATGCTGCTCAGCCCTGGCCGACTTATCACAGAACGATTTACACTGATTTAATCGGCAAAAAGAGGATCAATTCAAATATGAAAGCCGAACCTACGATCGATAGACCCGCACGGGCAGGTCGAGCAACTCAAATAGCCGCGATGGTAATAACCGGCCTCGTCGCCTTCATCTGGGTATACTTCGGAAGGTTATATCTGATCCACGATCCGGGCGAATGGCGGATCGCCAATCAGCAGCTCGGATACCCGCTCTATATCATCCCTCTGATTGGCGTGACCCACATCCTTGGCGGCGTGGGCCTTCTCATCCCCAAAGTGCCTCGATGGACTGAGTGGATTTATGCGGGTCTCGCCATCGATCTATTACTCGCGTTCTATTCACAACTGAATGGCGGCGGCAGTACCTGGGATAAATGTGATCCGATTCTGGTTCTGGCGTTCGTCTTTGCTTCGTATGTATTGAGACGCTGCATACGCGCAAGCAGGTGGTCGATATGAAGACACGCGGGCAGTTTACCTTTTCGAGGCACGTCGCGGCGGCCCAGGGAGGGACGGGGGCCGGCGATGGCGAGAAATACGGGAGCGCGAGATCGCTGGAATTGCGCTTGCTACGGTCTTCAACATACTGTTCGGTCATAACCGGCGGGCGCCGAAGTGACGGACGACAGGTTTGGAAGATGATCTACCTCAATGTGCGTCAGCCTTGCGAGGTAACAGCAGCGCTCGCCGATCGCAAGGCTGCAAGCGCGGAATTCGGTTCGGCTGCAAAGTTGTTGCGATGGTCTGCAAGATAGTTATGAACATCCGAGATGACTACGGAACCTTCGCCGACCGCGGATGCGACGCGCTTTACGGATTTGGAGCGCACATCGCCGACCGCAAACATGCCCGGTACGCTGGTTGCGTAAGGAGTGCTCTCAAAGCCGTCTGTACCGCCGGTGAGGATGAAACCCCTGGTATCCAGCCGCACCGTGCCGAAGAGCCATCCTGAGTTTGGTTCGGCGCCGATCATCGCGAAGACACTCTCAATCGGTTTTACGATCGACTCACCGGTTTCGCGATTGATCCAGGTGACGCTTTCGAGAGAAGATCGGCCTTCGAGCTTCACAATTTCGGACTGAGTATACAGGGTGATGCGGGACGAGTTCTCGATGCGCGAGACAAGATACTGCGACATGGTGCTGGCCAGCGATTTACCGCGCACGATGTGATGCACATGCCTGGCGACGCCGGACAGAAATAGAGCGGCCTGGCCCGCTGAGTTGCCGCCTCCGACTACGATGACCTCCTTGTCGCGGCAAAACACCGACTCCATCGCGGTGGCTGCGTAATAAATTCCGCAGTTTTCGAATCGCGCGTAGTTCTCCACTGAAAGCTTGCGATACTGCGCGCCGGACGCCACAACAACAGACCTTGAACGGACGGGGATGCCACCGGCAAGTGTGAGTCGGTGGATGCCATCGACCTGTTCCGCCGCGATGGTCTCTCTGGAGATCGCGAAGCGCACACCGAACTTTAATGCCTGCAACTGGGCGCGGCTGGCGAGACGCTGACCGGAGATCCCTGTGGGGAAGCCGAGATAGTTTTCGATCCTGGAGCTGGTGCCAGCCTGTCCGCCAGGAGCGGTGCTTTCAATCACAATTGTGCACAGCCCCTCGGAGGCCGCATAGACAGCGGCTGCGAGACCCGAAGGGCCAGCGCCAACGACGGTCACGTCGTAGATTTTCTCGGGATCAGGAAGTTCGGTAATGCCCAGCTCGTCGGCGAGTTGCGTGATGGTGGGCCGATGCAGGGTACGGCCATCGGAGAGGATCACCGCCGGGAGCGTTGATTCATGATCGGCCAGGTCATCGTCGGGCAGTGAGACATGCTCAGCGGGCTGCTCGACGATTCTGTGCGGATAGCTATTGCGGATAAGGAAGCGCTGGAGTTCTGTGGTCTCAGCATCGTTGGCATGCCCCATCAGAACAACGCCGCTGGTCTCTTCGCCGAGGATGCCAATGCGGCGCCAGATGGTCGCTGAGGTGATAAGGTTTGCGATATCGCCCTCCGCGCGCATGAGTTTTTGCAACTCATTGCGGGGTATGCGGAGAAGGCGGCTCTCCCTGACCGTTCGTGCTTCTACAAGCGATCCCTGTGAGGTGAGAAGGTTTAACTCACCGGAGAAGTCAAACCTCTGATGATGGGCTATGATTCTGGACTCGCCATTCGCAGTGGGCAGAGAGACGTCGACCTCCCCGCCGAGCACTACGAACATATCGACCTGACGCTCACCGCGGGTGAAGAGGAGGACGTTTGCCGGAAAGGTCTCCTCGCGAGCGTAGGAACGCACGCGCTCGACCATCTCCTCCGTGAGTTTGGGGAATGCGAGGTCCGGACGAAAGTCCGGAGTGTTCCATGTACTGGACTTGCTGTCTCCGTTGTCGGTCATAGCGGTCGGGATCTCCTCGCTGGGGCGTTAACCCTATTTTAGAGTCGGAGAGTGACTCGCAAAACGGAAGAGCCTTGCCAACAACCGGTCAAAGGATATTTGCCGGCTGAGGCGATTGAGATCTACCTGTGATGGTGACGCCACACCCTGGATCGAACTGGCGCTCTCAATCTAACCCGGTGCCGCGGTCTCTGAGCGCTACTCTGCTGAGGCTGGCGGACCGGTTGGCGCTTATTTCGCCCACGCAGGAGCTTGAGATCCGACTGCCCAGGCGTGTCCCGCGCTCACACATCCACAACTTTCTTCCCGAAGATGCTCTGAACGAGCATCTTCCCGCCCCTGAGGAGCAATCGCGAGAACTGCATCTCATTCATGCGGCACGACTCTCCGAAGGCACTGCCTCCATCGCGTCCGGTCCGCTGCCACTAAAGACGCATTGGGGTTAACACTCCCTCACCGATAACATTCAGCTGAACGTAACTCCGCGAAACCCCAGGGCCCTGGCGAGAAGCTTTTTCGCTGCGGAGGCGTGCGCAGTTCGAGCCTTTCTGAGAAGAGAACCGTGCCCATCCGTGTCAAGGCGCTCGTGTGCATTGTTGTGGCTGGAGCTGTGGCGAGTGTGTCTGTCATTCGCGGACACCCGGCACAGCAATGGTTTCACTTCTCTGTCTATCTCGCGGTGATCCTTCTCAGCTCCGGCATGAAAGTCGCGATGCCGAAGAGCGAGGGGACCATGTCGGTCAATTTCCCCTTCATTTTTCTGGGAATCCTGCAATTGTCGCCGCAGCAGGCGGTATGTCTTGCGGTGTGCAGCGTGATCGCGCAGTGCCGGTTTCGGGTTATCCGGCCCTTCACCATCGTTCAGATTCTGTTCAACGTGGCGAACGTCAGCACGGCGACGGTGCTCGCCTGGTGGACCTATGCGAGTGTTGTGCGGCTGCATCCGGAAAGTGCGCCGGTACTGGCGCTTGCAGCGACGGTCTACTTTCTGGCGAACACGGTTCCGCTGGCGCTGGTGCTGGGCTGGGTATCGGACAGCTCCCCAATCAACCTTTGGCGGCAGGAATTCCTGTGGTACCTGCCTTTCTACCTGGTGGGCGCGATGGTGGCGGTGCTGGCGGACTTTATCGGCATCCGGTTCGGCTGGCTCACTTCGCTGCTGTTGATCCCGATGGTTTACACGGTATATCGGGCGTATTGCGCGCAGATGGCGACGGTGCGCGACCGCGAGCAGCATATCCGGGATGTGGAAGCGCTGCACATGCGGACGATCGAAGGCCTTTCGATGGCCATCGAAGCGAAGGACGAGGGCACACACGATCACCTGATGCGGGTCCGGGTCTACGTGCAGGAACTCGGGAGGATCATGAGCCTCGAGCCGTCGCTGATGCAGGCGCTGCACACGGCCGCATTTCTCCACGACATCGGCAAGCTGGCGGTTCCGGAGTACATCATCAACAAGCCGGGCAAGCTCACTCCGGAAGAATTCGAACGGATGAAGATCCACCCGGTGGTGGGCGCCGACATTCTGGAGCGGGTGAAGTTTCCGTATCCGGTGGTTCCGATTGTGCGGTCTCACCATGAGGCATGGGACGGGAGCGGGTATCCCGACGGTCTGAGGGGCGAAGAGATTCCGATTGGAGCGCGGATCCTGACGGTGGTCGACTGCTTCGACGCGCTGGCATCGGAGCGCCCCTATCGGAGAGCGCTGCCGATTGAAGAAGCGATGGCCATGGTGAAGAGCAAGGCGGGAGTCCAGTTCGATCCGGCGATCGTTCAGCTGCTGGAGACGCATTATCCGGAACTGGAGAAGATGGCTCGCCAGCAAAGCAGTGAGATGGAGCCGCTGCAAACGGATATATTCATCCAGCGCGGAGCCGCTCCGGGGGCGGGATTTGCAGCGGGTTCATCGAGCGCCGCCGGAGGATCTCACGGTGTTCCGACGGCTTCGGCCGGTATGAGCCGGCCGGCCGAGGATTCCCCGGTCGCTGCCGCGGTCCGCGAGGTGGGAGGCTTCTTCGCAGGGCGCGGCTTCGGTGAGCCGCATGGAGTCCACGATCTGAGTGCGTTGCTTTCCGCGTGCCTCCGGCCGCTGATCGCCTTCGACTGTTTTGCGGTCTTCCGCAAGCGGGATGACTGCGTGGTGCTGCTTTATAAGGATGGCGCGAGTGCGGCAGCCTTCTCCGAGGCGCCGATCGCGGTGGGGACCGGATTGTCGGGCTGGGTGGTCGAGAGCGGACGGCCGATCGTGAACGGGAATCCGACGGTGGAGAGCAGTCTGCTGGCAAGGGACGGGGAGTTCACGGCAAACAGTTCCTCGCTCTCGATCCCGCTCTGCGATGCGGACGGTTCTGTTTTTGGCGCGCTCACGCTTTACTCCCGCGAGCAGGCGGCATTTACCAGCGAGCATCTGCAGCTGCTGCAGGGAATTCAGCTCGAGTTCACACTTGCGCTGCAGGCGGCGCTGTCCGCGGCCGCGAAGCCGGCGCGGGAGAGGGCGGAGGGTAGCGGCGACGCGCCGGTTCCGGCTGGTTTTCGGGCGTCATGAAGGCGGCCATGATCGGCGGCCTGCGCTGGGTGGGGAGAACGCTGGCCATCGTGCTGCTGGTGGTCGTGGGATCGACGGTTCTGGTGCGGTTTGCGCCGGGCTATCTGAGCGATGCGCGTGAAATGGACAGCCGCTACGCGGCCGAAGCAAGGTCCGAACTTTCAGCGGAAGCCGCTCGCAGCGGGTCGATTCATCAAATGCTTCTGGCTGAGATCAAAGACGCCGTGCGCGGCGACTTCGGCATTTCGCGGCAATTTGGGGTTCCCGTATCGCAGCTGATCGAGCCGCGGCTGGCGGTCAGCGGCGGCCTTCTCGCACGAGGGATCGGTCTTGCCTGGATGCTGGCGTTGTGTGCTGCGCTGGTTTCCAGCGCGGGCCGGAAGCGTTCAATGTTCCGGCAGGCACCGGCCACCGTGCTGCTGGCTATTCCAACGGCTGCGCTGGCGACCTTCTGCCTGCTCGCCGACTGGGGCGGGCCGGTGCTGGTAATGGCGTTGCTGCTGGCGGCGCGGGATTTCAAGTTCCTCGATCGCGCTCTGCGCACGGCGTGGATGGAATCTCATGTTCTGCAGGCGCGGGCGCAGGGCATACCTGCAGGGCGTTTACTGGCAGCGCATATTGTGCCTTCGCTCGCTCCCCAGCTTGGTCCTCTGGCCTCTCTGTCCATCGTCACGGCGCTGAGCGCGCTGGTTCCCGTGGAAGTGCTCTTCAATGTGCCAGGAGTGGGTGAGCTGGCGTGGAACGCGGCTCTCAACCGGGATCTGCCGGTGCTGCTGGCGGTGATGATGGTGATGGCTCTGGCGGTGACCTGCAGCGGGATGGCAACGCCGCGCGCGGCAGAGTGGGAGAGCGCGTGAGGCTGCGGCGTCCCATTCTCTGGCTGCTGCTGGGGCTGATTGTGGCAGCATCGGTTATCGTGTCGCTGCCGGGTGCGAGCTATGCCAGGCAGGACCGCGATGCGATGCTGGCCCCGGCAACAACAAGCCATCCGGCAGGCACCGATGCTCTGGGTCGCGATCGGCTGGTGCGTGTCGCTGCCGCTTTCCTGCTGAGTCTCGCCGGCGCGGTTGTGGCCTCCGGGGTGACGACGGCGGCAGCGGCGGGGGTGGGCACGCTGGCAGCGTTTGGCCAACGCTCGCTGGGGTGGGGACTGATGGTGGTTTGCGACGTGTTTCTGGCGCTGCCCTGGATGTTCCTGCTGATGATGGTGAGGTCGGCGTTGCCGCTGACCACCTCGCCGGCGCGATCGGCGGGGATCACGTTCCTGGTGCTGGCAGCCCTGGGATGGCCAGCCAGCGCGCGCGCGGTGTATCGCGGGGCAACGCAGCTGAGAACGTCGGACTGGATGCTGTATGCGCGGGCCGCGGGACTGAGGGGCCCCGGAGTGGTTCGCCACATCGTACCGAGACTCTTTCATTTACTGGCGCCGCAGTTCCTCATCAGCATCCCGGCCTTTGTGATGGCAGAGGCGAATCTGGGGGCGCTGGGACTGGGCGTCGGAGAGCCGCTGCCATCGTGGGGCGGGATGCTGTTCGAGCTGAACAACTCGCCGATGCTGATGCAGACGCGGTGGGTCTACTTTCCCGTGATTCTGCTGGTAGGGGTCCTGCTTCTTCTGGAAGGAGTGGCCGTGGAGGCCTGAGCGCATGAACCTCTTCCGCCGCTGTCTGGTGTGCCTTGCCGTGCTGTCGCAGATGGTGCCCGCCGCGATGTGTGCGGCCCAGGCGGCACCGCGCCTGCCGGGAGAGCTGGTTTGGACCATCGGCTACGATCCGAAGACTTTCGATCCGGCGAAGGTGGACGATGAGGAATCGGAAACGGTCAGGGATCTCACTGCGGGTGTTCTGCTGCGATTCAATCGCCTCACCCAGAAAGTGGAACCGGAGCTGGCAGACTCCTGGAGTCTTTCGCCCGACGGAAAGACCATCACCTTCCTGCTTCGGCCGGGTCTGGAGTTTTCCGATGGCAGCAGCCTGACGGCACGGGATGCCGCCTGGTCGCTGCGGCGTGTTCTTTCTCCGGCCACGGCCGCGCCGGTGGCGGAGGAGTTCGTCTCCCCCGGCGGCGTCACGGTGGATACGCCCAACGACAGGACCGTCGTCGTCCACCTTCCGAAACGCGTGATCGCCATCGGCAAAGTCTTCGATGAGATCGCGATTGAGCGCGCCGGGCGTCCCTCGGAGGGCCGCGTCACATCCGGGCCCTTCGTGGTCGCGGAATATCGCCGCTCTCTTTATGTTCGCCTGGGCCGCAATCCCCACTACTTCGGAAAAGATGCGGCAGGCCATGCTCTTCCCTACGCCACAGGCATCCGGCTGGACATCGTGGAGAGCATGGAGCAGCAGGTGAGGCTCCTGTTGCGCGGCGACTACGACATGATCGACAGTATCCTGCCCGACTATTTCGAGCTTATGCGGAAGAGGGCGCCGGCGATGGTGCGGGACCTGGGAGCCTCTTTGAATACGGAGCAGA
>JBAUGH010000165.1:0-4028 GCA_049679565.1 Acidobacteriaceae bacterium | reverse complement strand
GTCGTCGAGCGTGTTGATCTGACCGTAAGCATCCGACGCCGCAGTCCATGCTGTGGCCGCATGGTCGAGCGCATCCTGAGCCCGGGCGAAATCGCCCAGATCGGTGTAGACCACCCCCAGGTCGCTCCACACGTAGCCCTCCATGCGCCCATCCGGGTTCGACTGCAGCAGAGAAACAGCGCGGCTGTAAGCGTTGTAAGCCTCTTCGAGGTTGCCCGAGGTTGCATAGATTGCTCCCAGCTGCTCGCTGATGCCCAGCTCGCCCCGCGCGTCGTGTACCTGCTCCGCCAGAGTTTCCGCCGCCGCCGCATCCTGCAGCGCATCCGCCTTGTTCCCCTGCATGCGCTCCACGCTCGACAGGTTCTCGAGGACCACCTCCTGGTTGAAGACGTCCCCGGTCTGCCGATACCCGGCCAGCGCCTGCCCGTAGGCTCGCCGCGCATCGTCATAGTGGCTGAGCTGAGCCTCCACGTACCCCGCGGTCTTCCAGCAGTTCGCCGCTTCCACCGCCGGCAGAGAAGCCGCCAGCTTGGTCGCCTGCTCGATCACCGGCAGTCCCGCGGCTGCCTCTCCCGAGACCAACAGATCGAAAGCCTTCCACGTGAGAGCCCGCGCTTCGTCCGCCGAGTCACCGAGGACCTGCCAGTCGGCGATCGCGCGATCGTAGTCCGCCATGATCGCGGTGCGGCCCTGGCTCTGGCGCAGATTCTCTGCCTCGGCCAGGGACAGTTCCGCTTCCTGCTCGCGAGCCGTTCGCGCATCCCCCGGACGCGTGCCGCCGAAATCCAGCGCCACCTTCGCCGCACGCGCGCTGGCGTTTTCGATGTGCAGCGGACGCTCCCCTTCCGGGCCCGGGCCGGCTACGACGTGGATCGCGGAATGGAGACCGGCGAAATTACGGAAGACTTCATTGCCGCCTGCCGAAGAGGGTGTTTCAGCCGATGCCGGATTGGGGAGAACGACGCGCACCATGCCGGCTTCCTGAACCACGGTTAGATCCCGCACCGTGCCTGCCGGCACGGCAACACGAAGCTCCAGCGTTTGATGAGCCTGCAGATCGGCGAAGCATTGCCTCGGCTCGGGGCCGATCCGCGCCGGACAGCCTGGCCCCACCGCGGCGATCGCCGGCCCGCTCTGGCCCAGTCCACCGTGGCCCCAGAAAAGCGCCAGGCACACAACGCCCAGAACATACCGGACACCGTTGGATCTGGCGGAGGTCGTCAATGTGCGTCCCGATCCGGGAGTGTGAAAGGGCTGTGAAGCGCGTAGCTCTCAGGGTTGGCCCCCTTGTAACACGCGGCCGTTCCGCCTGCCAAGAGGTCCCATCCCCGCGCCCTCTTTCAGGATCGTCCCAGGACAGGAAGTTCGCTTCCGGTCCCTCGCAGGATTACGAAAGTGCACGACCCTTGCGTGCAGGCCCTTGGAAAGAGCGAACCGATGGTTTCCCATAGACCGCAAGACGTTCATAAGAAGGATGTTTATCAGCTCAAAAGGTCAGACCACAAGGACAACGGATCGGCGGGCTTCCTGAGCCCTGACCACCCTTCCTGACCGGTTCCGAACAGGTTTTTCTGCAGCACATTTCTGTTGACAATGCCGGCTCCGGCAGGCAGACTAAAGCGTTCTTAAATTTGTGGTCAGACCACAACTACATCACAGATAAGCAAAAGCAGAGAGAAATCTGCTCAACGGCTTTGAACGAATTTGGAGGCGATGCATGAGTAAGAAATTTCTTCTTCCCGAAGGCAGAGGCGCGTTTCACGCGGTCAGGAATGCCCTCCGGTCGTCCTGGAGGCTGGGTTGTCTGGGACTCGTCCTGTGCGTCAGCATCAGCGCGGCCATGGGACAGCTCACCGGCAAGGGCGCCATCACCGGCACAGTCACCGACAAAACCGGCGCCGTCATTCCCGCAGCGGAAGTGCGTGCCACCAATAATGCAACCGGCATCAGCACGACCACCCAGACCAACGGTGCGGGCCTTTACACGTTTTCGAATCTGGATCCCGGGATCTACAGCCTCACCACCACCGCCAAGGGCTTTGAGAGCCTGCTGCAGGAGAACATCCACGTCAACGCGATGGAGACCCAGTCCTACGATCCCGTGCTGAGCGTCGGCGTCGCAACCACCCAGGTCACGGTAACCGCCGCCCCCCCGCAACTGGAAACCAGCAACGCCACCCTCGGCGCGACCATGGAGCAGGAAACCTACTCCCAGCTGCCCATCGAGATGGGCGCCTACGGGAGCCCCGATCAGCGGCGTGCCACCGACTTTGTGTATCTCATGCCCGGGGTTCAGGGCAACGAGACCAACGGCAACGCCACCACCAATACCGGCGTGGTCAACGGATCCGGCAGCCGCGGCGCCGTGTCGGATGTCTATATCGATGGCATCCCCTTCGTCCGCGCCGGCGGCAACGGCGATCCCCGCTATGTGTGGACCGCCATCTCCGTCGATGCCGTCGATCAGTTCCAGCTCCAGACCAGCGGCTATTCCGCCATTTACGAAGGCCAGGGCGTCATGAACTACTCCGTGAAGCAGGGCACCGCCCAGCAGCACGGATCTATCTATGAGTTCTTCCGCAACACCGCCCTCGATACCTGGGGCTTCTTCAAGTCGAACAGCCCCGTGACCGGCCTGCCGGTCAAGCCGGTCGAGCACAGCAACGAGTACGGCATCAATCTCGGCGGCCCGCTCATTCCCGTCGGCTCGCTCAAGAGGAAACTCTTCTACTTCACCAACTACAACGGATTCCGCTATACCAGCGCCACGCCCACCCCCATGACCTTCCCCACCGTGGCTGAGCAGAATGGCGATTTCAGCGCTTTTCTCGGCCTGTCCACCCCGGTCAAGGTCTACGATCCGCTGAGCCAGACCGCCTGCACCGCCAACAGCACCGACGGTCCCTGCCGCTATCAGTTCGGCTATGGGCCCGGCGGCACCACCGGCTCCAGAGGCAATCCGGTGCTCACCGGAACGCCCAACGTCATCCCCGCCGCCGAGTTCTCCAAAGTCGCCCAGAACCTCCAGAGTCTCCTCAGCAAGACCGTCGATAGCCAGATCAGCTCGGATCTGCAGAACAACTACATTGCGCCCAACGCAACCGGCCTGGTGAACTGGTCCACCACCTCCCGCATCGACTACCTGATCACCAACAGCGATACCCTGACGGTGCTGGGTGCGGTTGGCCGCCAGGCTAGCTCGGTCCCGGTCGGACAGACCACTTCCGGCCGCAACGTGGGGCCGATTCCCTACAACTATGGCCAGGCCTACGCCCCCAAAACGGCGGTGTGGACGGTGGAAGAGACGCACGTCTTTTCGCCCAACCTCCTGAACCAGTTCAAGTGGGGCTACGCGCGCTACAACGGGCCAACGTTCAATCCGGACGCCTCCGCCCCCTATGCGGCCACGGCGATGGGGCTGTCGGGTCTGCCCCCGGGCCAGGCATCTGCAGCCTTTCCATTCGTGACTTTTGCCGGCACCGATGCGCCCACCAACTGGAACGGCGCAACCGAGAACCTCACTCTCGCCGAAAACTACACCGTGCTGGACAACGTGCAGTGGAACGTAGGCCGGCACTCCTTCACCTTCGGCGGCCAGACGGCATGGCTGGAATACAACGTGGTCAACGCGACCAACGGATCGACGCCCATCACTCTCGCCACCGCGGTCACCGAAAGCGCCGGCATCAATGCGTCGAGCAACAGCGCTCCGAAATACGTCGCAACCACCGGCACCGGCCTCTCGTATGCCAGCTTCCTGGTCGGCGAAATCGACAAGGGCAGTTTCACCCAGTACCTGCAGCAGGAATTCGGAGCGCGCTTCCGCGCCATCTCCCCCTACGCGCAGGACACCTGGAAAGTGAACTCGAAGCTCACCCTCGATCTCGGCCTGCGCTATGACTTCTTCCCCACCGTCACCGAAGTCCACAACGCCGAGAGCTTCTTCAACCCCAGCCTGACCAATCCCATCACCGGGATCAACGGAGCGCTGGAATTCACCGGCCACGGCTCCGGTACCTGCAATTGCG
>JBAUGH010000164.1:0-2917 GCA_049679565.1 Acidobacteriaceae bacterium | reverse complement strand
GTAGGTGCTCGGGTTACGCATGCCCTGGAATGGCATAGCACGCGCCGAATCGCCGAACATGAACGCCTGCGGGTTGCAGAAGGGACCCACGCTCCCCGTGCAGGTCGTGGTGGCTGTGCCCGTGCTGGAAACGCCGGTTCCGTCGTTGGCGCTCGGGATATAGCCCTTCAGGTAGGAAATCTTGGTGAAGTTACCGGCGTTGGTCCCCGCGCCCCAGCTCCCGTTCTCGCGAACTTCTTTCGAGGTGTAGCCAGGGTTCACATCCGGCATGCAGGTGCCCGCGCCCGGGTGCGTGGTCCCGTTGCAGGCGCCCGATGTGATCAGCAGCGGAGTGCCGGAGCTGTACTGGAACAGACCCGACAGATTCCACCCCTCCACAACCGAGCGGACCAGGAAGTTCGACCCTCCCAGGCCCTCTCTACCGAACGGCAGGTGATACACGCCGTAGATGTTCAGGTCCTGGGGCACGTTGTTGGCGCTGATCGACCGATCGATGCGGTCCTGCGCATACGACCTGCCGGTCAGAATGTACGCTGCCGGAATCGCAAATCCGCTGCGCTGCGTGCCCGCATCGTCGATGCTCTTCGCATAGGTGTAGTTGATGGTCAGATCCAGCCCGTTCGACATGCGCTTGTGAGCCGAAACCTGCAGCGAGTGGTACGACGCGTTGGCGCTCGAGCTGCCCCACACGTCGCTCACGCTGGAGAACTGTGGCATCCACGTCAGCATGTGGCCGATGGTCGCCTGGGTTGGCCCCAGAGTCGCCGCCTGCTCATAACTGGCATACGGCGGCTGAATGCTGGCCATAGTCCCCTGCGCCGTGGCCACGTTCGCTGCCGTCGCCGCCGAGTTCAGCTGCGTCCCCAGAGCCCAGTACGTCGGGTTGATCTGGTTCGAATAGAGACCCCGCATGTTGCTCGCGCCGGCGATGAAATGGCTTTCCGACCCGGCGTATGCCGCCATCAGCGTGATGTTGTTGGTAACCGCTCGCTGCACCGACAGGTTCCAGAAGTTGAACTGTGGCGCGCGATCCGACAGATACGGGTCGATATACCCGGGAGAGCTCCCGGCCGTCACGAACTTCCCGCCGCTCAGCGTGTTCCCGACGTTCAGCGTCTGGCTCACAGCGCCCGGCGCCGTGATCGGCGGAACCGTATAGCCCGGCCCGCCGAAGTTGGTGTTTGCCATCCCGATCGACTGGAAGTAAGCGCTGTTGTTCAGATAGAAATACGGCCCCGCGTTCACTCCTGCCCCGTTGTCGGGGAAGCTCGGGGAACTGGTGAATCCCAGCTGGCCGCTGCCGCTGTAGGTTCCGCCGGCGCCGCCGGTCCCGCCGGCATGAGAGTAAACCGTTGCAAACCCCGCGCTGATCACCGTCTTGTCGTTCACGGCGTACGCGATGCCGAAGCGCGGCTGCCAGTTCTTCCAGTACGTGTGCACCGGAGTTGTGCAGTTGCAGGAAACCCCCGACCCTCCGTAGTTGCCCGCAAACTGCAACGCGCCCATGTTCCCGGTCACCGGATTGGTGAGGTTGGGATTCAGGAAGGAGTACCGGTTCAGCACTTCGTGGTAGGGAGGCAGGTAGTCCCAGCGAATCCCCAGATCCAGCGTCAGTTTCGACGTCACTTTCCAGCTGTCCTGGAAGTAAGGAGCGTAGGTGTGATAGCGCCCGCCCAGAACGGAGAACGGCTGCAGCGTGATGCCGGTGCCGTTCACCGCGCCCAGCAGGAAGCTGGCATACGCATATCCGGTGTTTCCGCCGTAGATGGAGCTCGACCCGCTCGGCACCACCGATGCGGTTTCCGGGGTGCTGAAGGCCATGGTCAGCGCCGAGGTCGGACCGTCATACGACGATGCATTTTCTTCCAGCCGCTGCATCTGGAAGCCGAACGTCATGGCGTGCTTGCCGTGAACCCACAGCAGGTTGTCCAGCGTCGTATAGTTCTGGCTTACCGTCGTGGCCGTCACGCCGTCGCTGCCGAATCCCCAGGTGTTCGGCACGTTGCTGCCGTTGAACTGGATGGTCGGGAACTCGGTAAGCGCCTGGCCGTCGGCGGGAACGCCGCTGAACGTCATCCCCGTACTCGTCGCTTCGTAGTCCTTGATGCCCTGGGTCAGGTTCTTCAGCGGAGGCCCGCCGAAGTTGCTCCACCCGAAGCGGAACTGGTTCACGATGTTCGGCGTGAAGGTGTACGCGTCTTCCACATCCACCCAGTGCCCCGCCACGACCGAATAGTCCGATCCCGTATACGGCATGGGCAGGTCGATCGAGCTGCCGTTGTACGCCGACGCCGCAGTAAACGGATAGGCCGCCCGGTTGCCGCCCGTCACGATGCCCGAAATCCGCTGCTTCGGCGAAACGTCCCAGTCCACGCGCCCTGAATAGAGCCAGTTGTCGTAGCCGCTCGGCGGCCCGTAAAGATAATTGCCGGTGATGGCCGAGGTCGTCGGATCCGGCAGGAACTTCTGCATGTATTGCGCGATCGGCGAAATCTCATTGGCCGGAATGATGTTGGTCGGCGTACCCGTCGGCCCGCCCCCTGGCCCCGGAGTTCCCGAGTAGCTCTGCCCAAAGGCATAGCGGCACGGCCCGTTCGTGCTGTGCGATGTGCACGCAGTGATGGTCGTCGGATCGTACAGGATGTACCCCGGGCCGCTATCCGCGCCGCCGCTCTGCGCGCTGCTCAGCAGCGCCGAGAAGTCGCCGTTGCGGAACGCCGGGGTGGGAATCGTCACCTGCCCGGGATTTGAACCTGCGCGCGAGCGGAACTTGTCATACGAAGCGAAGAAGAAAAGCTTGTCGTGCCCGCTGAACAGATGCGGAATTGAAATCGGTCCGCCCACCGACAGCGCCAGCTCGTTCTGGTGATCCTCCGGCTTCCCCGCCGGTACCGTGGTGATCACCCCGTTGATCACT
>JBAUGH010000163.1:0-2649 GCA_049679565.1 Acidobacteriaceae bacterium | reverse complement strand
CTCAGCCTCTTCCTCTTCGATCTGCTTCTCGTTTCCCACCACTCGCACTTCCGTCACACCCGCATTCACCGGCAACACCAGCGCCGGCAGGAAGCGCGTCTCCCCCGCGCGAACCGAGAGATTCGGCAAAACTACTGTCCCCATGCCCGGACCGGTCACCGTCACCTTGTACGTTTCCGGCGCCAACCCACTGAAAGTGAACTGCCCATTACTGCCCGATTCTTCCACCCGCAGATCGTCTGGATTCGCATCCGTCAGGACCACCCGGGCGCCCTGCACCACGCCGCCATTCGGATCGACCACCGTTCCTGAAAGGGTCGCTGGAGCGGCCGGTCCGGCTTGCGCGCCGCCGGCCCCGCTCCCGGTCTGCGATGCTCCGCCAAATCCGGGCGCGTCCGGCAAATCCGCCTGCGGAACCAGGGAGTTGCTGCCCTGCTGTGCCTGAACACTCAACCCACAGGCCCCCAGCACCATCAGCATGAGGAGGCTGCGCCGCGTCCCCGTCCGCAGAGCGCAGACCATCGAACCAGCAGGCAAAGGCCGTGCGAAAGACATTCCGTTGGTTCGGATGCTGTTGTGAAGATCCATCGGGAGCGCAAAACCACGAAATTCTGCCGGGTCCTGGCAGACCGTTGCCTGTCTCTGGGACGCTTCCCGATCCGCCATCGTAACCATACCGGTCGCGGATGACCGTTTCTTCATCTGCCGCACAGTATGCGGAAGGGCGGCGGTCGTTCAGATCTCCCGCCGGCCCTCCAGCGCGCGTGTCATCGTCACTTCATCGGCGTATTCGATATCGCTGCCCGCCGGCACGCCGGTGGCAATGCGCGTAACCCGCACCCCGCTGGCCCGCAGCAGGTCAGCCAGCCAACTCGCTGTCGCTTCGCCCTCCACGGTGGGCGACGTCGCCACGATCACCTCATCCAGCTCGCCGCGCTCGGCCCGCGCAATCAGATTCCCCGTCCGCAGATGCTCCGGCCCCACCCCGTGCAGCGGCGACAGGGTCCCGTGCAGCACATGAAACACCCCGTTCCATGAACGCGTCTTCTCGACCGTCGCAATGTTGGTGGGCTCTTCCACCACGCATACCACCCTCTGATTGCGCGTCGGACTGGCACAATAAAGGCACGGATCCACGTCCGTGATGTTGTTGCAGATCGAGCAGAGCCGCAGCCGCTCCTTCACCTCGCGGATGGCGGTCGACAGCGCCTCCGCGTCCTGGTCGTCCGATCGCAGGATATAGAACGCCAGCCTCTGCGCGGACTTCGTCCCAATCCCCGGCAGCTTGCGCAGCTCTTCAATCAGCCGCGCCATCGGTTCTGCAAATCTTGCCATGACTTAGTTGGCGACCGTTGCGGCCTGCTCGACGGGCGCCTGCGCCGAACGCCTCGCCCGCACCGCGCGCGCCAGCTCTCCCAGCAGTTCCCGCGTTTCGTCCCAGCCGATACACCCGTCCGTGATGCTCTGCCCGTAGACCAGCGCCCGGCCCGGCGCCAGCTTCTGCGCCCCCTCGACCAGATTGCTTTCCAGCATCACGCCCACAATCCGCTGATCCCCTGCCGCAATCTGACCCGCCACGTCACGGCATACTGCGCCCTGCTTCGTGTAATCCTTCCGGCTGTTCGCGTGGCTGCAGTCGATCATTACCCTTTCCGGCAACCCCGCCTGTTCCAGCAGCCGGCAGGTCTCCCCCACCGAAGCGGCATCGTAGTTCACCAGCTGACGCCCGCCGCGCAGGATGATGTGGCAGTCGGCATTCCCCGCCGTGAACAGGATGGCCGACTGCCCGTGCTTCGAGTGCCCCAAAAACGTGTGCGGATGACTGGCCGACAGGATCGCTTCGATCGCGATCTGCACGTTGCCTGAAGTGCCGTTCTTAAATCCCACCGGACACGACAACCCCGACGCCAGCTGGCGATGTCCCTGGCTCTCGGTCGTACGCGCTCCAATCGCGCCCCAGCTCACCAGTTCTGCCACATACTGCGGCGAAATCATGTCGAGAAACTCCGTCCCCGCGGGCACGCCCATCTCCGCCAGGTCCAGCAGCAGACGCCGCGCCAGCCGCAACCCGTCGTTGATCCGGTACGACTCATCCAGAAAGGGGTCGTTGATCAGCCCTTTCCATCCCAGCGTCGTGCGCGGCTTCTCGAAGTACACCCGCATCACGATCCGCAGGTCCGATCCGAACTCCGCCATCGCCCCCTTCAGCCGCTGGGCATACTCCCGCGCAGCCGCGGGATCGTGAATGGAACACGGCCCAGCCACCACCAGCAGCCGGGGATCGCGCCGGCCGAGGACGTCCAGGATCTCCCGCCGCGCGTGAAAAACCGTCGCCGAGGCCGCCTCCGTCACCGGCATCTCTTCTTCCAGAAACACCGGCGGCAAAACGACTTTCGTCGATCGGATCCGTAAATCGTCGGTACGGTAGAACATGCTTTTTCAAGTGTAAGCGAGCCGGCCATCCATCAGCAGCCGGCGCCTCGTAGCATGGAGAGATGAGGCTCCTGGCGGCGCTCGTCCTCGCGATTCACCTTACCTGGATCCTCTTTGTCATCTTCGGCGCGCTCGTCACCCGCGGCCGCCCCTGGCTCACCGGCTTCCACCTGGCTTCGCTGGTCTGGGGCATCGTCGTCGAGGTCGGCCCGTGGC
>JBAUGH010000162.1:0-7302 GCA_049679565.1 Acidobacteriaceae bacterium | reverse complement strand
GGGGTGGATCATCTGCTGGTGGAGAACCTGACGATCGATGGGGCGGACAACGGGATCCGGATCAAGAGCGACCGGAGCCGGGGCGGGCTGGTGGAAGACGCGACGTATCGCAACGTGTGCATGCGGGGGGTGAAGAATCCGATAGTGCTGACGCCGATGTACACCACGTTCACCGGGGACAAGCTGCCGGAGTACCGCGATATCACGCTGGACAACGTGCACGTTCTGACGCCGGGGGCATACACGTTTCTGGGGCTCGATGGGCAGCACCGGCTGGAGGTGACGCTGGACAACGTGTTTGCGGACGGGCTGGATCAGTCGACGATGGACGCGGCGAACGCGGCGATCACGATTGGACCGCAGCAGGGCAATCTGGAACCGAAGGGCGAGAATGTAACGCTGACGACGGCGCCGGGCGCGCGACCGGGCACTCCGCCGGCGTGCGAGGACAAATTCGTGCCGTTCCCGTCGCTGGAGCACGCGCCGGAGTTGGCGGGGACCGTGGAGCCGGAGGACAAGACGCTGTACGTGGCCGCGGATGGGACGGGGGACTTTTACTCGATCCAGAAGGCGATCGACGTGGCGCCGAAGGCCGGAGGGGCGCTGATCAGCGTGGCGCCGGGGACGTATCGCGAAGTGCTGACGATCGACAAGCCGGACATCACGCTGCGAAGCGCGAACGCCGATGCGAGCAGGACGGTGATCGTGATGGACAAGAGCGCGGGGACTTCGGGGGGGACGCTGCATTCGGCGACGGTGAATGTGACGGGGGACAACTTCTACGCGGAGAACATCACGTTTGAGAACGACTGGAACGCGACGCATCCGCAACTGCCACAGGGATCGCAGGCGCTGGCGCTGCGGGTGACGGGGGACCGGGCGCGATTCCACAACGTGCGGCTGCTGGGGAACCAGGACACGCTGTACACGGGCAGCAAGGGCTGCTCGGGCGAAGGCGCGGATCGCACGTGCATGCCGGCGCGGCAGTATTTCTCCGACTGCTACATCGAAGGGAATGTCGATTTTATTTTCGGCGACGGGAAGACGGTGTTCGACCACTGCGAGATTCGCAGCACGCCGCATTCGGAGGGGTTCCTGACGGCGCAGGGGAAGAGCTATCCGAGCGAGGACTCCGGGTATGTGTTTCACGATTGCAAACTGACGGCGTATCCCGGGGTGAGCAACGTGTACCTGGGGCGGCCGTGGCGTCCGTATGCGACGGTGGTGTATCTGGAAACGGAGATGGGCGAGCAGATTCAGCCGGCGGGATGGCGGGAGTGGCATCCGGGGGAGACGCAGCGGCTGCAGACGGCGTTTTATGCGGAGCAGGGATCGACGGGGCCGGGAGCGCATCCAGGCGAACGCGAGCCGTATGCGAAGGAGCTGACGCCGGAGGAGGCGAAGAAGTTTTTGCCGGAGAATTATCTGCGCGGCAGCGACGGGTGGAATCCGGTGGGGCAGGAAAAGAAGTAGAGCGGGGATTGGGAATCAGGGGATGAATCGGAGAAGGTTTATCGAGGGATGCGCGGCTGCGTTTGCGTTTGTGGGGAAGGCTGCGCGCGGGGCGGCGACTTCGCATCGGGCCGCGTGGCCGGTGGATGGCGTGGCGCTGCCGGACGATGGATGGAATTTGTGGATCGATCGGGCGGCGGCCTGGGAAGAGGATGAGATTTTTCTGCCGGCAGACGTAGACCTGGGACAGCTGCCGGTGAATGCGCCGACGGGCGGGTGGCAGAGCCTCTACGCACGGCATGGCGGCGAGGACTTCGCAACCGTGACCCTGCCGACGACGGTGGAGGAGCATTCCTGGGGGAAGTACGGATCGCGGCCGTACACGCCGGAGGAGTATCGGTACGCGGCGGACGATCCGGTTCCGCAGAACGGGGCGTATCGAGGCGTGTCGTGGTGGTGGCGGGCGATCGAGATTCCGGAGTCGATGCGGGGGAAGCGGATTCTGCTGCATGTGCGTGGGGCGCGGATGCGGGCCGAGGTGTATCTGAACGAGCGGCTGTGCGGCTATTCGATCATGGAGGAACTGCCGTTCGACTGCGATTTGACGGCGGCGGCGCGGCCGGGGGGTAGAAATTGGCTGGCGATTCGGATTACGAATCCGGGCGGGCGCTACGACTGGGTGGATGGGACGACGATTCGCTGGGGCAAAGTGAACGTTTACCGGTCGCATGGATTCGGAGGCATCGATCGCGAGCTGACGGTGCGGGCTGTGCCGCAGGCAGCGCATCTGGTGGATGCCTGGGTGCTGAACACGCCGGAGCCGCGGACGGTGAAGGCGTTTGCGGACTCCGTCGGAGAGGGCCGGGTGACCTTTGAAGTCATCGATCCGGTGAGCGGGAAGGTGGTGTCGCAGCCGACGGGCGAGGCGGAGGCGGGTGGGGACGGACAGGGCCGGTACCGCGCGGGAGAGACGCTGCATTGCGCTGAGGCGGAGTTGTGGGATCTGGATACGCCGAGGCTGTATCGAATGCGCGCGACGCTCACGGTGAACGGCGAGCGGGATGTGCGGCATGTGGAATTCGGATTTCGCTGGTTTGCGCCGGAGGGGTTGGGGACGAACGCGATTTTTCGGCTGAACGGGCGGCGCATCAAGCTGTACTCGGCGATCTCGTGGGGCTACTGGGGGCACAACGGCCTGTGGCCGACGCCGGAACTGGCGGAGCGCGAGGTGCGGCAGGCGAAGACGCTGGGGCTGAACTGTCTGAATTTTCATCGCAATGTTGGGAAGGAAGACGTGCTGCGGGAGCACGACCGGCAGGGACTGCTGCGCTATATGGAGCCAGGAGGCGGGAAGCTTTCGATCGGGAAATTGCCGGCGGGCGTGGCGGCGAATGCGCCGGGGATCGTGATGCAGGCGGCGACCGATCCGGCGGATGAGTTTTCCGAGCGGTTCATGCTGGCAAAGTGCGCGGCGATGGTGCGGGCGTTCCGGAGCCATCCGGCTCTGATCCAGTACACGCTGCAGAACGAGCTGGGCGCGAATCTGAAAAATCCGCGCACGTTTACGGCGATCGATGCGATGCATGCGGAGGATCCGTCGCGGTCGGTGGTGCTGAACGACGGCTTCAGTCCTCCGCCGCGGAGCGCGGCGCAGGCGTGGTATTCGCCCTGGGACAACAAAATGCATCGCAGCGACGAAGAGCCGTGGGCGGACTGGTGGAACAACCACCAGGGCGCGGGCGACCAGTGGTACGACAACTTCTATCAGGATGCGGAGCATTTCACGTATCGGCAGCCGCTGCTGGCGGCGCTGGTGGAGTTCGGCGAGATGGAGGGGTGCGCGGTCGCCGATGATCACGCTCTGATGGTGCGGCAGATCGGGACGCGGCAGTGGGGAGGAAGCGGAAACAGCTACGATCTGAGGGATCATCGCGAGATTCTGGACGCGTACAACCGGTTTCTGGATCGATGGGGATTTCGCACGGCGTTTCCGACGGCGGAGGCGCTGTTCCGGTCGATGGGAGAGAAGTGCTACGAGAGCTGGCACCAGTATCTGGAGAATGTGCGGATCTGCGACGCGGTGGATTTCGCGGCGATCAGCGGGTGGGAGTCGACCGCGATCGAGAACCACTCGGGGATTGTGGACAATTTGCGGAACTGCAAGGGCGATCCGCAGTTGCTGGCGGAGAGCCTGCGGCCGCTGCGGCTGGTGGCGAAGCAGCACCGGCTTTGCTACGCGGCGGGCGAAGCTGCGGTCTTCGATTTGTATCTGCTGAATGAGACGGGACGGGCGGTGGCGAGGAAGGTGCGACTGTCGGTGGTCGACCCTGGCGGCGGGGTGAAAGAGCTGGGCACGTGGGATGCGCCGGCGACGATCCGGGACCAGTTCAGCTATACGGTTCAGGCGGCGTTTGAGACGCCGGCGCTGATGCGGGAAGGGATTTACCGGTTCCGCCTGGTAAGCGATGCGGAACCGGGGGCGAATTTCGAGCGCGAGATCTGGGTAGCGGAGGCGCGGCCGCGGTTGGGGAGGAAGGTTGTGGTGGGTGTGAGCCGGGTGCTGGCGGCGATTCGGCAGCAACTGGCTGGGCTGCCGGATGTGGAAGTGGCGGAGTTTGCCGCGGAGGGGAAATACGATTTGATCGTGGCGTCGGGGGTGGCGCCGGGGTCGAAGCTGGATCGGCCGATCGGCGAGGAGACGGGCCTCGAAGCGCAGCCAGCGAAGGGCGCGCCGGCTGAAGCGCAATCTGCGGGCGAGATTCCCGATGCGGTGCTGCGCGCGGTCGAGGCGGGAACGCCGCTGCTGGCGATGGTTCCTGATGATTTTCTCGCGGATGGGGTGGCGAAACAGCTGGCGGGGCTGGGGCTGTTCACCTACGCGGGCCAGGTGGGGGATTTGCGCGCGCCGTGGATGGGGAACTGGTTGTTTGTGCGCGAGCATGCGACCTTCGCGCATCTGCCGGTGAATCGCACGCTGGGCGTGCATTACCAGGCGCATGGAAAGCCATCGAATGGACTGGTGATCGATCGCGCGGTTGGGGCGGAGGATCCGGAGGTAATTGTGGCGTACAGCCGGGATCACGACCGGAGGATTGGGGCGGCGAGCTTCGTGTGCCGGAAGGAAAAGATGCGGGTGCTGGTGCATCGCGCGCCGAGTTTCAGCGCGCCGCTGCAGCAGCGGTGGCTGGGGAATGCGATTGGGTTTTTGAGCGGCGCGGAGAAGGAGACAGCGTGAGACGCGGGTGGTGGGCGATTGTCGTTTTTTTGGCGGCCGGGGCTGCAGGGGCGCAGACACCGCGACCGGATGGCAGGATTCGAGTCGAGTTGGTAGGGGATTCGACGCAGACGGACAACGCCGGGTATGGGCGCGGGTTCTGCGCGAATCTGTCCAGTGCGGTGGACTGCATCAACATGGCGAAGGGGGGCGCGAGCACGAAGACGTATCGCGCGGAGGGGCTGTGGGAGAAGGCTCTGGCGACGCGGCCGGACTATATGCTCATTCAGTTCGGGCACAACGATGAGGTGAGTCCGGCTCACCTGGAGAGGGAGGTACCGCTGCAGCAGTATCAGGAGAATTTGCGCGGGTTTGTGACGGAGGCGCGGGCGCAGGGCGTGAGGCCGTTGCTGGTAACTCCGCTGGCGAGGCGGTATTTCGGGGCGGATGGGAAGATTCACAGCGATCTGACCGCTTATTCGGACGCGATGAAGGCGGTAGCGTCGCAGGCGAAGGTGCCGCTGATCGATTTGCAGGATGAGAGCAGTGCCTATCTGGACCAGGTGGGCGAGACGGCGGGGATGAAGCTGGGCATCACGAAAAAAGATGCCGCGGGCAAGACCATTCCGGACAAGACGCACCTGAACTGGGAGGGAAGCTACGTGTTCGGGCGGATGGTGGCGGTGGATCTGGGAAGGGTGGAACCGCAGCTGGCGCGCGATGTGCTGCCGCAGCCGGCAGAGCTGCCGGCTGAAGGGCGGCTGGCGATGCGCGTGATTCGCGGAGCGCCATTCAAGATTGTGCTGGTGGGGGATTCGACGGTGGCGACCGAGGGCGGATGGGGGCCGGGGTTCTGCGCGACGCTGACGCCGAACGTGACCTGCGTGGACGACGCGCTGAACGGGCGCAGCACGAAGAGTTATATCGACGAAGGGGCGTGGAAGAAGGCGCTGGCGGAGAAAGGGCAGTACTACTTTATTCAATTCGGGCACAACGATCAGAAGCCCGATCCGAAGCGGCATACCGATCCGGACACGACGTACAGCGACAACCTGCGGATGTTCATTCGTGAGGTGCGGGCAGAGGGAGGGATTCCGATTCTGGTGACGCCGCTCTCACGGCGCAATTATCGGGATGGCCAGCTGATCATGGAGGACGGGTTGGGCGATTACGCGGCGGCGATGCGGCGGGTCGCGGAGGAAGAACATGTACCCGTGGTTGACCTGTATTCCTTGTCGACGAAGTATTTGTCGGGGATGACGCAGGCGGAAGCGGATCGATTCGACATGATCGATCACCCGGACGCGAAAGCGGAGGGCGCGGGGGCGGGCAAGCCGGACCGCACGCATCTGGACGCCGAGGGGAAAGCGGTATTCGGCAGGATGGTGGCGGACGCCGTGATCCGGAGCGAGGTGGAGCTGGGCCCGAATGTGGTGGGCTCACCGGCGGGCGCGAGTCCTGCGCTGCCAGCGCCGGCGAACCGCCGTTAGCCTTAGTGCAATTTGTAGGGCTCGGCTGGAGCGGGGATCGCTTCGACGGTTTCCGGACCTTCGATAGCGGCCGCGCCCTGCAGGCCTTTTCCCGTGACATTGTGAACGCCGATGAGCGGACCGGAATAGCCGGTGACGGCGATGTTGCGCAGATCGACGTTGCGCATGTTGGCCAGCTCGATGCCTTTGCTGCAGGTCCCGGTGACGTTGGCGAGCGTGAACCCGCTGAGGGGTTTTTGCGGATCGATGGCGGTGGCGTTGACGAGCGTGGGGCAATCGGTGACGCGGACATTGGTGAAGCGGAAATTGCCGGCGGTGGGAATGCCTTCGAGGCCAGGGACGGGGTCCTGATCCTGAATGCCGCTGTTGAGCAGGTTGAGGCGAAGGAAGCCGCCTTTCGTGCCGGAGACGTCGAGGTCGTTGAAGAAGAAGTTCTGAAGGAACGCGCCGCGGCCGACGCGGGTCTTGATGTAGACGGCATAACTGCGGGCTCCGGTGAAGCGGCAGTGTTCGACGTGGACGTTGCGAATGCCGGCGGAAGTTTCGCTGCCAATGCCGATGCAGGCAAAGATAGAGTCGGCGAAGGTGCAGTTGGTGATGCGCACGTCTTCGGTGGGGCGGTGGAGAGTGAAGCCTTCTTCGCCGCGGCCGGACTTGAGGGAGATGCAATCGTCGCCGGTGGAGATGTCGCACTTGTCGATCCAGACGCGGCGGCAGGAGTCGGCGTCGATGCCGTCGCCGTTGCCGCCGGTGCTGCGAATGGTGAGGCCGGAGATGACGATGTTTTCGCAGTCGGTGGGATGAATGGACCACATGAGGTGGTAGCTGGTGGAGAAATCGGCGAGATGGATGTTGCGGCAGCGGAGGAACTCGATGAGGGCGGGATGGCGGAGGGGGCTCTCCTTATTGGGGCGTCCGCCGAGGGCGGGGTGGCCGATGATTTTGCCGGGGCCGATGACGGCGATATTGTCACAGTCGATGGCATAAATGAGAGCGGAGTGGCCCTGGATGAATTTGCCTTCCCAGCGAACCTGGGTGACGGGGTAGTCGGCGAAATCGGGCGAGCCCTGGAGGACGGCGTCTTTGTCGAGACGGAGATGGGTGTTGGCGCGGAGGGCGATGGCGCCGGTGAGGTACGTTCCGGCG
>JBAUGH010000161.1:0-3100 GCA_049679565.1 Acidobacteriaceae bacterium | reverse complement strand
GAGCTGGAGCAAAAGCTGGGGCTCACGCTCGACGATGTAGCCCTGGATCGGGCGGTCACGCTGGGCGATTTGCGGCGCGAGTTGGGCCTGGATCGCGCCGGTGGAGCTGCGGCGGATGAAGAGCCGCCGCAGCCGCCGCAGCCATCGACGGCGCGATCCGCTGCGGCTCCAGCCGCGCCTGCCCGGGAAGCAGAGCCTCAGCCGCGCGTGCCCGCGGATGTTCGTCCCTCAAAGGAGCAGGACATTTACCCTCGCTGGCCGTGGAGCTGGCCCATGCGTCTCTTGCGCACGGCCTACATCGAGCTGGTTTCGCAGCCGCTGGTGTGGTTCCTGGCTGCCCCCCGCGTCGAGCGGCCGCCGCGCCTCGAAGTCCAGGAGCCGGTGCTGATCATTGCCAATCACGTGACCGCGTTCGACGTTCCCATCATTCTTTACGGATTGCCCCCGCGGATGCGGCGCCGTTTCGCCACGGCGATGGCCGGCAACATCCTTCGCGATTTCCGTCACATGCGCAACGTCGGACCTCAGGGTGTGCGGCTTTCCGCCATGCTGGATTTGCTGGGTCCGGCTGCGTGGCTCCTGATTACCGCTCTTTACAACGTCTTTCCCCTGCCGCGCAGTGCCGGGTTTCGCCGGTCCTTCGACCATATCGGCGAGGCGCTGGATCGGAATTTCAATGTGATCGTCTTTCCCGAAGGAGAGCGGACCGCAGCCGGGCTGCAGGGCTTTCGCCCCGGCATTGGCCTGCTCGTGCGCGAGTCCGGAACCCCGGTTCTTCCCGTGGCGATGGCCGGTCTGAGCGAACTGAAGCGGGAAAGACGATGGTTTCGCACCCGGGCGCTGACCGTGCGAGTGGGCGAGCCGATGCGTTTCGAAAGCGACGCATCGCCGGAGGAAATCACCGGGAAGCTCTTCGTACGGATGAAAAGCCTGCTGGAGGATGAATCGCCGCCATCGCCCCCGGCGCGCGCATCTCATCCACAATGAGAGGTGCTGCTATGCAGCGAACCGAGGAGCGGAACGACCCACCCAGGCAGCACCCAATGGTGCGCGAACATCCGGAGCAGCGCCGCCAGGAAGAGACGGGTCGGGAGGATGCCGACGAGCCAGGCGAAGTGGGACGGCCGCCCTCAGAGCAGCCGCAGACAAACAGGCAGCAGCGCACGGCTTGAATCCTGCCAGCCGTGCGAGGGCGCGAGGCCCCCCGCGGTTGCGCTGAGCTCGACCCGGCTTAATAGCGCCCGCGGCCGCCGCGACTGGCGCCCCGATCCGAACCGCCGCCCTTTTGAGCGTTGTAGCAATCGCGGCAGTAGACCGGCCGGTCGCCACGGGGTTCGAAGGGAACCGTCGTTTGCTGGCCGCAGCCGGAACAGATCACAGCGGTCCCTCGGGACTCTGCCCGCTGGTATCCGCCCCCTCCGCCCCCGCCACCCTGTTCGCTTTTGCGGGCCTGGCGGCACGGTTTGCAGCGGCGGGGCGTTGAGTAGCCGCGTTCCTGAAAAAATGCCTGGTCGGCGGTAGTGAAGGTAAAGGTCTGCCCGCAGTCGCTGCAGGTGAGTTGGAGATCTTCGGCCATGAGAGGTCCTCGTTTCCACTCTACGTCATTCGGGGCGCGCGGAGGAACGCCGGACCCCCCTCCCGCCGCGGTTTTTTAGGCGGCTCCCGGCCCATCCCGGCCCCGTAAAGGTACCCGAAGTTTGCCCCCGATCTTCGAAAGCGGTCCGATACGAGCCTGAACCGGAGCAGGCACCGTCTAAAATCCCTGAAGAGCATGCTCCGATTTCCAGCTCACGTGCGCGCAGTTGCGTGTTGGGCGATTCTCCTGCCGTGTTGCGGCGCCGCTTGCGGGGCGGCGACCGTGGATACCAATCCCCTGAACCGCCAGCCCGAGGTTCGGGAGGCGTTTCAGAAGTTCTACGAGATGGACTACGCTGACGCGCTGCCCATGTTCGAGGCGATTCAGAGGGAACATCCCGCCGATCCCCTGGCGACCGCGTACGTCCTCGATACGGTGCTTTTCAGCGAACTGAACCGGCTGGACCTGCTGGACACCACGTTCTACGCCAACGATGGGTTCCTGACCACCAAGCGAGGCGTGGTCGAGGATCCGAAGGTGCGCGATCGCATCCGGGCTCTGGGCGGCGAAGCCATCGATCAGGCCAACGCAGAGCTGAAAACGAATCCCAATAACGTGGATGCGCTGTTTGCCCGGGGTTGGTCGAAGAGTCTGCTGGCGGTCTACTCCGGCCTGGTGGAGCGCTCGTTTACCAGCGGGCTGCGGCAGGCGCTGGGCGCGCGCAGCGACTGCGAGCGGGTGCTGCAGCTCGATCCGCGCTACACCGATGCGGAGCTGGTGGTCGGCGTCGATGAATATCTGGTGGGCGCGCTGCCGCTGGCCTTCAAGATCCTGATCGGCTTTGTCGGCATTCATGGGACCAGGGGGCAGGGCCTGGCGCTGCTGCATGATGACGCCGAACACGGATTCCTGACTCGCGTGGAAGCCAACACCGCGATGATGCTGTTCCTGCGCCGGGAGGGACAGTACCAGCAGGCCGTTCAGATCGCGCACGCCATGGCCGATGCCTATCCGCACGATTACCTCTTCCACCTGGAGGAAGCCAACCTCGAGAAAGATGCGGGCGATGGAGAGCAGGCGATCGGAACCTACGAACACGTGATCGATCTGGCCAGGCGGCCGGGCTACTATCCCAACGCGCATGTGGAACTGGCCTGGTTCGGACTGGGGGATACGCAGCGTGGGCGCAGGAATTTTCCCGCTGCGGCCGCGGCGTTCGAGAACGGCGCCAACGAGCCCACGACCAGCCCGGAGCTCAAACGGCGCTGCCTGCTGGAGGCCGGGAAAACCTACGACCTGATGCATGACCACAGCAAGGCGCTTGTGCAGTATCAGGCCGTGGTGAGCGCCGGAAGCGACTCGACCCAGGCCGATCAGGCCCGGAAGTACATGCGGTCTGCGTACACCGGCAAATAGGGAATGATGTGGGGAGAGCCCGGCGGGACTGTTCGCTGCGCTCGCGGTCATCCGTGTGGGATGGCGCGCATCGCTGCTGCCCTGGGCTTGAGCTGCTCTGGACGACTC
>JBAUGH010000160.1:0-2248 GCA_049679565.1 Acidobacteriaceae bacterium | reverse complement strand
ATGAAGTACACCGTCAGCACCATTCCTGACAGAACCCGAACCATGGTTCCCGCCCAGTCGCTCGCAAACCTCACCGCATACGTCGCCGAGTTGGCCACCACGTCCTGCAGCTTCTCCTGCAGCGCGTCCAGATCCATATCCCGCAGCACCGGAACCCGCGAAAGACGGTTGAAGAACTCAGGCCCCTTCTGCGGCAGCTCCCGGAGGAACTCCCGCAGATCGCGAAACGCCGGGGTCAGCGCAAACATGAAGAACACCGTCAGGCTGCCCGCCGTCGCCAGCACCAGAATCAGCACCGCCATGCCTTTTCCCGGATGCCAGCTGCGGATGTGCAGCTTCATGATCGCCTCGACCAGCGGCATCAGCACCACCGCAAACAAGGCGCTGACGTAGATCACCACCAGGATGTCGTGCAGCAGATAAGCGAAATACAGCGCGATCCCTACGCCGAAAGTGAACAGCACGACGCCCCGCGGGCTGAGCGGCTTCGTCGCCGTCATGCTCTCCCTCCCGGCTTCGCCTGCTCGCAGATCACCGCGTCGTTCTCCCTCCCCATCTCGTCTCCATCCCCGGCTTCGAGCTGCGCGACAATCCGCTCCACCACGGCTTCCGGCGCCGCCTCCCTCGTGTCCACCGTGAGATGCGCCTGCCGATACCACGGCAACCGCGTCCGCCAGCGCTCTTCCAGCCGCTCACGATCCCTGAGCACCGGCCGCACCGGCCCGCTCGCCTCTGCCCCGCACCGCGCCACCAGCACCTCCAGCGGCGCATCCAGAAAGACCAGCCGGGTCCCCGGCAACTCCCTCAGCAGTGTGCGCGTCGATGCCCGCTCCAGCGCGCCCCCGCCCAGCGCCAGAACCAGCCGCTCTCTCCGGCACGCGTCCCGGACCGCCTCACCCTCCAGATCTCGAAATGCTGCCTCGCCCCGGCGGGCGAAAATCTCCGCCACCGGCATCGCCGCGCCCGCTTCCACCAGGGCGTCGGAATCGGCAAAGTCCCACCCCAGACGCTGCGCCAGCAGCGCGCCCACAGTGGTCTTGCCCGCGCCCATGAAGCCGGTCAGAATGACACGCGAAATGTTACGGATTCCCGGAGATCCGGCTCGGCCGCTCATGCTTGCTGCTGATTATATGAACGCGGACCGCGGAACCGCCGCCTTATTTCCGCGCCGCCGAAGCCGGCGCGCCCGGCTTCTCCTGCCGCAGCGCCTGCTGGATGTTGTCCCATACCGCCGGGCTCGGGTCGTGAATCGGCAGCAGCAGCCGCGCCTGCGACGCGATGTACTCCAGATCCCGCACCAGCGCCGCGCAGTTCTCGCACGTCTTCAGATGGTCGTGGCCCGTGAGCCCGCTCTGCGATTCGAACAGCTCCGGAAGCTTTTCCTGAAATTCGGCACAGGTCATGGTTTTGTCCGGCGCGCGCATCACAATCACGCGATCTGCTCCTTCCGCTGCCCCGTCCGCAGCAGATCCCGCAGCTTCATCCGCGCCTTGTGGAGCTGCGACTTGCTGTTCCCGATCGAACAATCGAGCATCTCCGCTATCTCATTATGCTCGTACCCCTCTACGTCGTGCAGAACAAAAACCAGCCGGTACCCGGGTGGCAAATTCTCGATCGCCCGCTCCAGCGTTACCCGGTCAATCGACCCCGACAGCGTCAGATCCCGCGCTCCAATGTCTTTCCGCGGCCCGTCGTCCTGCGACGGCTCCAGCGTCTCTTCGAGCGATACCTGCGGCAGCCCCTTGCGCCGCAGATGCATCAGCACCACGTTCACCGCCAGCCGGTGCAGCCACGTCGAAAACGCCGAATCCCCGCGGAACGTCCCGATCTTGCGGTACAGCTGCAGGAACGCCTCCTGCGTCAGGTCCTCGGCCTCCGCCACGTTGCCCAGCATCCGCAGGCACAGCGAATACACCCGCCGCTTGTGCATGGCATAGAGCGTCTCAAACGCGCGCCCGTCTCCTTCGCGCGCCTTCTCGATCGCTTCCTGCTCGCCGGCTATCGGCGGATTCCGCCGCATGTGCTGGTTTGCCGGTCGGGGCTGAGTGGGGCCGGCCATCAGAACGAACCTCTCCTTGGCAATTGTTCCATGAGAAAGCGCTCCCGAGGTTCTGCTGTTCGTAACTTTCTGCGCAGTCAGGCTCATAGGCAAACTATTCCGGGGAAAAGCGGATAGCTCCTTCGACGCACAACCGCGCCCCGAAGGTTGCTCCGGTCCCGAAAACTGCCTCAAACGATGGGGATGGTC
>JBAUGH010000159.1:0-2571 GCA_049679565.1 Acidobacteriaceae bacterium | reverse complement strand
CTTCGGAAATCTGTTTCAGGGACAGCTGAATTTCGCCTGGACGGCCAGGCGGCACGCGGTGAAATGGGGCGCAGAGGCGCGGCTCAATCGTGACACGACCTATTTCGGCATCAGCCCCAACGGCGAGTACGACTTTGGCGGTGGCACAGTGTATTCGCCTTCGTTCATTCCGTCGCAGAGCGGACAGCACAACGTCCAGCCGGGCGATCCGCTGCCCGACACGCTGAGCAGTCTGCTGGTCGGCTATCCCTATGGATACACCGTGGCCGTGGCGCCGCCGTACTTCTCCAACGGAGCGCACATCGGGGCCGCGGCGATCAACCGCAACGATGGGAACGCGTACATCGAGGACACCTGGAAGATCAATGCGCACTGGGCGCTCGATTATGGACTGCGCTACGAGGTCTACACGCCGATCACCGAGCGGGCCCACCGGACGTCGAGGTTTCTCGATGCCTTTCCTGCGCCCGGCGTGGGGCAGGAGTATCTGATCAATCCGCAGCCCGGCTATCAGATGGGATGGAACGGCTGGGGACCGCGGGTGCAGGTGGACTGGAACGCGCCGCACGCCGTCCGCGTGCACGCGGGCAGCGGGATCACCGTGATTCCGCCCAACATCTGGCAGGACAATTTCCTGACCGGGTCGACGCCCTTTGCCGTGTATCCGCGGGTGAACGCGTCGAAAAGCGGAGAGATTGCCTACGGTTTCCAGATCACGCCGGGGGAATTGCCGGCGACCTACACGCCGCAGGGCGAGAACGTCTTTGCCGGCGGTGATCCGAAAAAGGTTCCGGCCAACACGGTGATGGATGTGAACCGCTACCAGCAGGATCTGGCGGCGCTGGCGCCGGGGCATCAGCTGTCGCTGCTCAGCCTGAGCGCGATCGACCGGCGCTTCGGCGACGGATTCCTGCAGACCTGGACGCTGGGCCTGGAGCGCGCCTTTGGCGGCCTCACCGCGGATGCGGCCTATGTGGGGACGGCGTCCTTCCGCCTGCCGCGGATTTCCTATCCCAACGCCTATCCGGGGGCCGATCCGGGTTTCGCGCCCTTCACCGACTTCGACAGCAGCGGCGCGGTGACGGGAGGCTTCGGATTCGAGTCGGTGATTACGGATACGGCGCACTCCACCTATCACGCGCTGCAGACCTCGCTCTCGGGAACGCTGGGCCATCGGGGTCCTGCGCTGCAGGCAGGCTACACGTGGGGCAAGTCGATCGACGATGTCAGCGGCGTGGCCGGCGGCACCGGATCGGCGGGCGCGGTGTTTGTCTTCAGCCCGCAGAACCCGTTCGACACCCACGCCGAGAAAGGGCCGTCAAACTTCGATGTGACCCACGCCTTCACGGTGAGCGCGGCGCAGGATCTGCACCTCGAGGAGATGGGATTCTTTTCGGCGCGGAGCCGGGTGCTGACCCGAGGCTGGGAGCTGCTCAGCATCTCGACGATCACCAGCGGATCGCCGTTCACCGTGTATTCCGGGATCCAGCAGACCGGCGTCGGAACCGTGGGCGCGGACCGGCCGGATCCGATCGGCAAGCCGGATCTCTCCACCGCGCACAGCGCGACGCGGCGGCGCGAAGACTACTTCGGAGAAGGCGCGGGCAACGCCGGGTTCTTCTCCATCCCCATCGGCATCCCCGACGGCACGGGCCCGAACGCCGGGCGCTTCGGGACGCTGAGGCGGAACACGTTTCGCGGCCCGGCCTACTACGACTTCGACTACGCGCTGATCAAGACCACGCCCATCGGACGCCGGGCGAGCGGCCTGGAGCGGGCCGACGTGCAGTTGCGCGGCGAGTTCTTCAACCTGTTCAACGTGGTGAACATGGGGCTGCCGGCCAACACCCTCAAAGGCTCGGGGTTCGGCGTGATCAGCAAAACGGCGGGAACATCGCGGCAGATTCAGTTTTCCCTGAAGGTCATTTACTAGAGCGCCGGCACCCCAGCGGCAGGGCGCGGAGAATCTTCCCCCGCGCCCCGGGGTTCTCGCTCAGAAATGCAGGCTCAGCTGTCCCGTCACCGAGCGCGGCGTCACATAGTGCGTGCCGCTGAAGGTGGACAGGAAGTTATAGAGCGCGTACTTATCGGTGATGTTCACCGCGGTCAGTTGCGCGCCCCACTTAAATCTGTCGCCGTGGAAGAGATTATCTTCGCCGATAGCCATATCCACCAGGCTGCGCGGCTGGATGCGCGGCGGGTCGTGGTCGTTGTCGCCGGTGCCCGGCGCGGGGATGCTGACCAGCGTGGAACTGTACTGCGAGGCGAGGCAGGTGGCCGGCAGCGGATGGCCCAGCGTGGCGCGCACCCCGTTGCATTCCAGCCCGGCTTCCACTTCCTCATCCGCATCGAGGCTGCTGAGATCGACGGCCGGCTGGCCGTTCAGGGTCGTCGAAGTGGCTCCGCAGGCGCTGTTGGGATCATTCGAGAGCGGGTTATAGCAGGGAACCGCGCCCGCTACTTCGCCGGAGTCGAAGCGCCAGTTCAGGCTGTACCACGGGCTGTGTTTGCCGGGGATCTGGTACTGGAAGTGAGTCGTTTCGTTGAAGCGCTCGTCGTGGTCGATGCGGA
>JBAUGH010000158.1:0-5705 GCA_049679565.1 Acidobacteriaceae bacterium | reverse complement strand
GTCGACGCGCTCCTGGACCAGGGAAAATCCAAAATGAAAGTCATGGTGGTCGATGAGGATGCATCGACGATCCGCACGCTGACGGATGTTCTGGAGGCTCGGGGATATCAGGTGGTTGAATCGAACGGGTCCGAGCTGGTTTCGAAGGCGGTGGATTCGAAGCCCGACATTATTATTTTGAATTCCATACTGTCCAGCGATGAAGCGGTCCGCGCGCTGCGCTTCGAGAAAGGGATGGAGAACGTTTTATTTCTTATTTACCAGTGAAAATTATGAAGATCCTGATCGTTGACGATGAGCCCCACCTGCGCACTCTGATCCAGCAGACGCTGGAAGATCTCGAAGAAGAAGGAGTGGATCTCCTGACCGCAACCAACGGTGAGGAAGCGCTCGAGGCCATTCGCGAGGAGCGACCGGATCTGGTGTTGCTGGACGTGATGATGCCGAAGAAGAACGGATTCGACGTGTGCAAGGCGGTGAAAAAAGAATTGGGGCTGAGCCACATCCACATTATTTTGCTCACAGCGAAGGGTCAGGAGTTCGATCGCCAGCGCGGCGAAGAAGTGGGTGCCGACCTCTATATGACGAAGCCCTTCGACCCGGATGCGCTGATTGCCAAGGCCCGCGAGGTTCTGGGTCTGGCCGCTGGATAGCAGCGATGGCCGGTCTGAAGCTGAGAACCATGTTGACCCCGAGATCCAGCAGCGCTTCTGCTGTTTCGGCCCTTTGCGAGGCGCTCGGGAGTTCAGTGTGCGTCGTCGATGCCGCGGGGAAAACTCTGCTCGGCAACATCGATGGAGGCCTCGACGGATTTTCCCGAGTAGCGGTCGAGCATGAAGGCGCTGGTCTTGGAACTGTAATTGGCGAGGCTGCGCCGGCCACTGCTGTGGCTGCGCTGCTGACCCACCTGGCCGGTCGCGAATCGGAAAATCGTGCGCTTGCCGCCGAGGTGCTGCATCTTTATCGCGAAGTGCACCTCATCGAGGAGTTATCAGAACAGCTGGCGGCTCTGTTGGATCTTGCTGCCGTGAGCCAGTCTGCGCTGGCACAGGCGCAGCGCCTCATTCATGCGACCCAGGGAAGCATTCTGGTGATGGACAAGGGGAAGGGTTTACTTTCGAGCGCGGCTTCTTTTGGGATTCCCGCCGGAGATTTTTCTGCTGGCGCTCATCCACTTGGGCCTGGTTCGCTGTTTGTCGCTTCTTTGTTGGAGCGCGGGGTGGCGGAAATCGTCAATCATTGCGCCGAGGATCCGCGGATGCAGGATGCTGTTGGTGGGCCGCAGTCACTCATCTGTGCGCCGCTGCGCGCGGGGAAACGGACCGCCGGGGTGATCGTGCTGGCCAATGACGATGCCGGTGCCGCGTATTCGTCGGCCGATTTGAAGCTGCTCAACACCATTGCCCTGCAAACCGCTGCGGCCATGGAGAACGCGTTGCTTTGCGATGAAATGGTGAACACTGCGCGTGACCGTGCCGCTTTTGCCGCGGAACTGCAGGCGGCGAGCACCGTACAGCAGCTTTTGTTGCAGAGTGCTTCGCGCGCTACTCCAGGTTTCAGGATGCATTCGGTTTATTTGCCGGCGAGCGAGGTGGGCGGAGATTTTTTCTTTGTGCGCCCCGGGCTGGATGACTCTCTCATCGCCATTGTCGGCGATGTTTCCGGAAAAGGACTGACTGCGGCGATGCGCGTTGCCATGATCCTCGGCGCCCTCCATCGCGAAACGTCGGAGGATCCACGTGTGATTCTCGCCGGTCTGAACAACGTGCTGACATCGCAGGGCCACCTTGGATTTACGACGGTTTGCTGCGTCCGGATGGCGCTGACCGGTGAATATGCCGTGGCGAATGCGGGCCACATAGCGCCGTATCTGGATGGCAAGGAAATTGAAACGGCGCCCGCGCTGCCGCTGGGCCTGGTCGCGGATCAGAGCTATGAGGCATTTCATGGGAGGCTGGCCACGGGAGAGCGCCTGGTCCTGCTGTCGGATGGAGTGCTGGAAGCCAGGTCGGAGTCCGGCGAACTTTATGGCTTTGAACGTCTCTCGTCCCTGACGCGGATGCCCGCGGAGACGATTGCCGAAACCGCGCAAAGGTTTGGGCAGGAAGACGACATTACCGTTCTCACTTTGGAACTTGCGTCTGACTAAACACAGTTGCGCAATATCACGCTGGTCCCTCGCTACCTAAAGATAGACCGCTCATTCACGGCAGTGTGACGATATGAAGACGTCCTTCTTAGGGCTGAGCCTATTTACGCCGTAACAGCGACCTGCACCCCTGGATAGGATTTCTGGAAGCGGAGGGAAGGAGATGGGGAGGAGCCGGCATACGGAAGCGCGATCATCGCAGCGCTGAAGCAGGGCGAGGCTCGGCGCACGGTGGATGATGTATCCCGCGAGTGCGGCGTCAGCCAGGCGCCGATCTGGACATGGAAGTCGAGGTTCGGCGGGAATGGACATCGAAAAAATGTCTGGATTGGTACCTGGAAGTCGGGTAGTGTTGACTGAACGACCTGTCGCAGGTGTTCGCTCGCGCCGAGCGCAAACCAATTGTTGGCGTGTGTAGTCGAATTTGTAGCTGCCAGAGCCTTCGAGAACCGCACCATGCTACTGAATACATCAGGCAGGCCGCAATGGGTTCAATTCATGGCACTTGCAATCACCAAATATCAACAGTTTTCAACGCACCCTGGAAACCGGTTTGGGACAAATGGAGTGGGGCGCTTAACTACCGTGCCTTCATATATTTACGGACTGTGCTACATAGGTAATCTGCCGCGCTCCTGACGCATTCCGCGAAGTTTACACGCACAAGCGCACCGAATCTACGCAAGCGCCCCTCAGTCGTCCCAATGCCCTCGGCCATTTGGCAGTTTCACTCCAACTTCCGCACCAGATTCGACGCTTGCCCTCAATGCGCCAACTCCACTCGATGCCAAGGGTGTATTCGCCCTCCGGATTCCCAAGGGTGCGATTCCGCCTTACCCTCGGCTGGAGTTTCCCAAACTCAAGGAATATCGCGGACCCGTAGCCCTGCCACAAGTGGCTCACCGGCAAACAGATCAGGGGGTCACAGAATTCCGCGAGGTGACCGGAACCGTCTGGCAACAGTGATTCAGTTCGTGTCTTCACGGTTTGGATTCTATACATTCGACTCCAAAATCCCGGATAGTCGGCAATACGGACATTTTGGGTCTGACTCTCCCTACGGTACCCAACTCCGTTATCGGGGCGTGACCGAACTTCCTTATGTACCCCGATCTTGTCATAGGGGAGCACCCGCGCCCGCTGCGACACTTCCTAGGGGGGGTGGGGGGCATGGTCCGTCATGCTTAGGGGCTCGGAGCGAAGTGCTCGCAGTCTCCCAACCGGGGATCGACGCGATACCGGAATTGCCCCAAAATTGCCCGATGCATCAGCGATCAGTCGCTGGAATCCCTCTAAGTTATTGAAGGATTTGGTAGCGCCATCGGGGATCGAACCCGAACTCTCCGCCTTGAGAGGGCGGCGTGTTAACCAATTACACCATGGCGCCGTGCCGAGGCTGGCAGCTTGTCCCGGGAGGGAGTCGCGTCTCCAAATATAACAGCAGCCTCGAGCCGGTAGCCCGTAGCCGGTAGCGAAAAACTGCTGCGGGCCACAGGCTCCCGGCTGCCAGGTCCCGGCTCCCGGCTGCTTCAGTACTCGATGCCCTTTTGGGCGAGGATGCCCTGGTCGTAGGCGTGCTTGAGCTGGCGCATCTCCGTGACCGTGTCGGCGATGGCGATCAGCGAGGGGTGGGCGTTGCGTCCGGTGAGGATGACGTGGACGCGGTCGGGGCGCTCCTGAAGGGTGGCGACGACCTGGGCCGGGTCGAGCATGCCGTAGCTGATGGCGTAGTTGATCTCGTCGAGGATCACCAGGTCCCAGTCGCCCGAGAGGAGGGCGCGGCGGGCTTCCTGCCACGCTTCCTCGACCAGGCGAATGTCTTCGGGGTCGGTTTCGGCGCCGCCGATTTTGACGAAGCCGCGGCCCATCTGGCGGAGGACGAAGTTGTCGCCGAAGGCTTTGGCGGCGTCGAGCTCTCCATAATGCCAGGAGCCTTTGAGGAACTGGAGCATGAGGACGCGCATGCCGTTGCCCACGGCGCGCAGAGCGGTTCCCATGGCGGCGGTGGTCTTGCCTTTGCCGGGGCCGGTGTTGATGAGGATGAGTCCTTGGCGGGTTTCGGTCATGCGTCCTTCGATCCTTCTCGATGATACGGGTGGCCGGCGAGGATGGTGAGGGCGCGGTAGATCTGCTCGGCGAGGACGACCCGGGCCAGCTCGTGGGCGAGGGTCATGGGGCCGAGAGAGAGGAGGCGCCCGGCGCGCTCGCGGGATGCGGGAGACCATCCGTCGGCGGGACCGAGAGCGAAGACGATGAGCTGGCGATCGGCGCTGCGCTCGCGGCCGAGCCAGGCAGCGAAGGTTTGGGAGTCCATTGCATGGCCGCGCTCGTCGAGAAGAACGAGGAGGGGCGCGGTGCGGGCGCGCTCGCGGTCGATCGCTGTCCAGAAGGCTTCTTCGGAGCGGAACAGCGGGGTTTCGACCGCGGACTGTTTGCCGCCGGGAAGCAGCGGCGTGATGCGGTCGAGATAGAGGCGGGCGAGATCGTCGAAGGCGGCACGCGGGCGGGAGCCGATGGCGGCGATCATGAGGCGCATAGGTTCAAGAGTAAGCCTGGAGGCGGTAGCCCGTAGCCAAAGGCCAGCGAACTGCCGGCAAACGGCCAGCGCATAGCCAGCGCGCTGCCGGCCAGGAGATGGGAGCCGAGGCGCTGGGAGTCTGGAGCCGGGATGGAGCCGGGAGCGAAAGAGCAACGGCAGCCCGGGTGGGCTGCCGTCTTTTCGTTGCGGGCCGGCTGCCGCTAAAAGCGGATGGTGGGGCCGAGGGTGACGCGCAGATTGTTGTAGGTCCCGTTGTCGAGGTAGATTTCGTCACCGGCGTCGAGGCGGAGGCCGATGGGTCCCCAGAAGCCTTCGATGCCGCCGCCGGGATAGAGCGCGAGGTGCGTGCCCGCGCCGCCGACGCTGGAGACGGAGTTGCTGAACTGCGTTCCGGTGACGTTATTGGGATTGCTGTTGGTCCAGTTGATGAATCCGACTTTGCCGGTGACAAAGGCACGAAACGGGCTGCTGCGGCCGAACTGGAATTTCGGGCCAAAGAGGCCGGTGAGCGGACGGAGCGAAGTGGTGGTGAAGGTGCTGGTGACCGTGCCGCTGTTCCCGCTGGTGCTGGTGGTGGTGTAGTTGCGGGCGAAGTCGTAGCTCATCTCCGCTTCGAGAGCGATGTTGGGATGCACGTTGAATCCGACGCGGCCGCCGACGCCGACGAAGTTGATGTTCGCGCCTGGGGGTGTGTAGCGGAAGTAGTCGGCAAAAGCGCCCACTTCGCCATGGTTATCGGTATAGGGCGACTGGGGGTTGGCGGCTACCTGGGCAACGAGCATCGAGGGCAGAGCGAGAAAGAACGTGAGGCCGAGTGTGCTGAGGATGCGCTTCATTCCTTAGAACTCCATGGAAGATGTGGACGTGCAGGGACGGTCCGATTCCAGCCGGGATGCTTCCCGCCGGCTAGTAACCAAGTAGTAAGAGGCGGAAGAAGGCGCAGATGTTGCGGCGGGGTGCGAGGGAAAAGCGTCTAGTTGCGCCAGGAATCGAGGCAACCCGCGCGCAGGGCGGCGG
>JBAUGH010000157.1:0-5913 GCA_049679565.1 Acidobacteriaceae bacterium | reverse complement strand
ATGTATCCCCTCGGCGTTCTCTTCGGGCTCGGTTTCGACACCGCCACCGAGATCGGAATCCTCGGCCTTTCGGCTGCCGAGGCATCGCGCGGTCTTTCCCTCTGGTCGATCCTTGTTTTCCCCGTGCTGTTCGCCGCCGGCATGTCGCTGGTGGACACAACCGATAACGTGCTGATGCTCGGTGCCTACGGATGGGCCTACGTCAAGCCAATTCGCAAACTCTATTACAACCTCACCATCACTTCTGTATCGGTGGTGGTTGCATTTGCGATCGGCGGAATCGAGGCTCTCGGCCTCTTAAGCGGCCAGTTGCACCTGCAGGGAGCGTTCTGGGAACTGATCGGACGCCTCAACGACAATTTCGGAATCCTTGGCTACTGCATCATCGCGATCTTTGCGCTTGCCTGGATCGTCTCGATCGCGATCTATAAGGTTCGGCATATCGAGGACCTGGAGCTCGTACCCGAAACGGCTTCCGAATCATAGCTGGGTGCAATGTTGCCGAAGCCGGAACAGGCAGCGGCCGCTAATCCCGCTTCTGCGAATCCTGGCCTTTCTCTCTCCAGGGGCAATGCCGGCATCCCGACCCGCAACAGGTCCCGCGCCGCAGATGGTAAGCCTCCGTGAAGATGAGGTACGGCCCTTCGCGATAGAAATCTTCGCCTTCGACCAGCGGCTTCGGTTCTGTCGGGTCCGAATCAGGCAATCGCCCCGCCTTCGACTCCGCGTGTATCCCAGGCAAACGCTCCAGCGACGGGTATCGTCACCGTCTCCAACTCTGGCGTTGCCTGTGCGAGAGGTAATGTCACGGTGTTGCCCGCGATCGCGGCGACCCGCTCCCCGGGAATCACGACGCCTACAAGGTTCATGGGATCGGCCGCTGCCAGAGTGAGGGGCGGCATTTCGGCCAGAGTCCGGGAGCGGTTCGCACGCAGGGCGTCCGCTGCTTCAGGAAGGGCAAATTGCTCCCCGCCAAATCCGGCAATAAAGCGGCCACCGCGCACCACGCCCCGCGCCTCGAGCCGACGGAACATCCCAACCAGTTCCCGCCATGGTGCCACGGTTGTCTCGCGCGCCAGCACGTCGCGGCAAACCACTCCGTAGCGCCGCAAAACCATCCGGCACATCGACTCGATCTGCGCATCCCGCCTCACCGCTTCTGCGGTTACTTCAACGGCCAGACTATTGCCATTCAGCCCTTTAGCCAGCGGCTTCTGTTCCCCCGCCTGATGCAGCAGCGCCCATCGTCCTGCTGCGTTGCGCGCGACGACCCTGGTCTTCGCCGCTGCCTTCATCCGTCGCCGATCGATCAGCGCTCGCAGACTGTCAAAACCATCCGCGTGGACCAGTCCCGCCGCGACCAGCTCCCACAAAGCGCGGCGCACCTCTTCTGCAGGCGCACTCAGCACGCGGATCAAATCCGCGGCGAACATGGCTCCGCGCTCTCCCAGGCACGATCGCACCCGGTTGGCCTGGTCGCTCAGGCATGCGGCCAGATTCGCTTCAGGAATTTGTCGCTGAGACAGGCACAAATCCATCCACCGCGCTTCCTCCCGAACGAAAAACGTCACCGGAGCCATGCTGGTCGGCACCACGCGCCGCGGGCCGCCGCTCCCCGCATCCGCGAAGGCCGGATGCGGGGAGATGCGACCCCATCCGACAGCGCCGGTCATACACAGCGCATCGAGCCAGCGAGGATCGTATCCCGCTACCCGCTGTGGCAAGAGGGATCGCTCCCACTCCGCCGCCGGTGCTTCGAATCCCTCCAGCCCGCGCAGTGCCTCCAGCAGCCCTTCTTCGCCCGTGAGTTGCCGCCGCTCCCCGAGGTGCTGCCAATCCAGCAGGAACCGGATATACGACGCGGCAGTCACCGGTTCGATCTGCCTGCGCAGAGCATGAAGAGTTCGTTTGTGGATCCGCTGCAGAATCCGCCGCTCGCACCATTCAATCTCAGTCTCGGGCACAGTTGGCCGTCCAGGATCCCCTTCGAACACCCCTCGCAGGACGGTTCCGGCCGACTCGAGCAACACCATTTGCTTCCAGATGTCGCCTGCGTCCAGCCCCAGCCGCTGCGCTATCGCTGTCGAAGTCGCCGGACCGGAGATTTGTAACCACTCCTGGCACAGTTTCTTTACAACATCACTGGAATCATGACTTAAGGACTCGATTTTCAACATTTCCACAGTAAATTCCACAGTCGGCCAGAGGAGGCGCAGCCAGTCGGCTCGCTCGGCGGCCGCAAGATACTCGCGTCCCGCTGCCCGGGCGATGGTGGCTCGTGCCGTTCGCTCCAGCCGCTCCAGGAAAATGCTCCAGTCCCGGCAATCCGGGCGGTCGAGGATCTCAATTGGAACCACCACGAGCGCACACAGCAGGTCGTGCAGTTCATGCTCGTCGCGGATATCGGGCCAGATCTCTGCGCGGACCTCCGCGATCGCCTCCGGCGAGAGTCGCCCTGCCTCGCCGATGACTGAATCGGGGAGCACGCCGCGCATCTGGACGGCCCGCGTGCGCCGCTCCTCCAGCCCGGCGTCGTCCAGAAAAGCGTATGGGTTGGCGTTGATCAACTCATGGGCAAACGCCGAGGGCGTGGTTGTGTCCACGGCTACGCAGCGAATCCGACCCTCGTGCATTGCGGCCAGCACCGCCTTGAGGCCCTCCAGATCCATCGCTTCCTGCAGGACGTCGCGCATCACTTCCTGGACCAGAGGGTGATTGGGAATCTGAATATCGCCCTGGATATTTTCAAAACAGGCGGCCGCCTGGGGGAAAACGCTGGCCAGGAGATCGTCGCTCCGGATTCGCTGCACTTGCGGGGCCACTTTCTTTCCCTTTTGGAACCGCAACAGTTGCAAACTCCGCGATGCGTCCCACCGCCAGCGTGTCTTGAAGACCGGAGCCGCCAGCGACGCCTGTTCCAGCAGCTCCGTCACGGTTTCCGCAGTGAGGAAATGGAAGACATCGCTGAGGGGAAAGCTGTGCTGCTCTGCAAGACAGATGTTGAGCCCGTTGTCGGTGGCCGCGGCCTGCAGCTCGAAATTGAATCCGCGGCAAAAGCGCTTGCGCAGCGCCAGCCCCCAGGCCTTGTTGATCCGGCCGCCAAAAGGCGCATGCAGGATCAGCTGCATGCCGCCGCCCTCATCGAAGAACCGCTCCGCCACAATCGTTGTTACAGAAGGCACGACGCCCAGCACCGCGCGTCCGGCCGCCAGGTAGCCGATCAGCTGTTCGGCTCCCGCATCGTCCACGCCGCACTCGGTCTTCAGAAACGCCGCCGCTTCGGCGACTTCCGGCATTGCCTGGCTGATGTAGCCGGGCAGCACGTTCCGGGTCCGGCGATCGATCTCCTCACGCAGTCCGGAGACGAACTCCGAAAGCTCCCGCGTACGCTGCGGCGCTTCACCAAACCAAAAGGGCAGGGTGGGCGGTTGTCCGTGCGCATCCTCTACCAGGACTCGACCGGCGGACTCGATTCTCTGGATGCGCCAGCTGGCATTTCCCAGCTGGACCACGTCACCAGGCGACGAATCTACAGCAAAGTGCTCGTCCAGAGTGGCAATTTGTATCCCTTCCGGCTGCAAAATAACCGGAAAGAGCGCCGTATCGGGGATGGCGCCGCCGTTGGTGATCGCCGTCGTGCGCGCCCCGCGGCGCGCCTGCACCCGGCCGCGCACCTGATCCCGCAGCAGATACGATCCGTAGCGGCCGCGGCTCGATTCGATGCCTTCCGTCAGCAGGCACAGGGCTTCCTCGAATTCCGCCCACGCGAGGTCGCGATACGGGTAGGCGCGGCGGAGAACTTCATAGAGGGTGCGCTCTTCCCAGGGCTCCGCGGCGCAGGCAGCGACGATCTGCTGCATCAGCACATCGAAAGGCTTCCCGGGAATTTCCAGCCGATCGAGGACGCTGGCGCGCATCGCCCGCACCAGCGACGCCTGCTCCATCAGATCGTCGCGGGTCAGGGCGAAGAATCGTCCCTTCGGAATCGCCCCTCGCCAGTGGCCGGCGCGTCCCACTCGCTGCATTCCGACGGCAATCGCGCGCGGCGACTGGATCTGGCAAACCAGATCGACGGTCCCGATATCGATGCCCAGTTCGAGCGACGCCGTCGCCACCAGCAGGCGAATCTCGCCCTGTTTCAGGCGCTGCTCGGCATGGAGGCGCAGTTTACGCGATAAGCTGCCGTGATGGCAGGCGACGTTCGCCGCGCCCAGACGCTCGCCGAGCTGGAACACCAGGCGCTCCGCCAGCGAGCGGGTGTTCACAAACACCAGGGTGGAGCGGTGCTGCATCGCCAGTTCAGCCAGGCGGTTGTACACGCTCTCCCAGATGGCCATGGTTGCCACCGAGCCCAGCTCATCGGTCGGAACCTCGATGGCCAGATCGAGGGCGCGCTTTTGCCCGGCCTGCACGATGGCCACTTCGTCGCCGCGCTCTGCACCCAGGAACTGGGCGACCAGCTCAATGGGATTCTGCGTCGCCGACAGGCCGATCCGAAGTGGTTTCGGATGAGCCAGCAGGCTGCCTCCTGCCATCAGGCAGTTCTCGCCAGCGACGAGGGCATCCAGTCGCTCCAGGCTCAGAGCCAGGTGCGATCCGCGTTTGTCGTCGGCGATTGCGTGAATCTCGTCGACGATGACCGTATGCACGCGCCGGAGGTGTTCGCGGCTCTTCTCCGCGGTCAGCAGGATGTAGAGCGATTCCGGCGTCGTCACCAGGATGTGGGGTGGCATCTTCAGCATCGCCCGGCGCTCCCCCGGGGGCGTATCGCCGGTGCGGACTCCCGCGCGGACTCGGGGACAGAGGTAGCCACGCTCCAGCGCCAACTGCTGAATCTCCCGGAGCGGCGTTTCGAGATTCTTCTGCACGTCGTTGGAGAGGGCCTTCAGCGGCGATATGTAGACCACTTCCGTTTCGCAGCTGAGGCGGCCTTCGATTGCCTTGCGGATCAGCTGGTCGATACAGATCAGGAAAGCGGCCAGAGTTTTGCCCGAACCAGTGGGCGCGGAGATGAGGACCGGGCGCTGTTCGAGGATCCTGGGCCAGCCCTGTTCCTGGGGCTCGGTGGGCGTGCCGAAGCGGCGAACAAACCACTCGCGGACGAGGGGATGGGCCCAGGCGAGGCTTGCCGGGACGGGAAGATCCGGAATCGGCTCCGGCACTGGGGTGACGGGCGACAGCATCCCGCTATTCTACCCCGATTTTCGTCTCTTCTTCGCCTTCCGCGCCCCTGCGGTCCAGGGCAGGGGTGGTTCGGTACAATCGAACCCTCCGCAGCGCAGTTGCAGACTCCCCTGCATCTCACAGCAGCAACCGGAGTGCCCGAGGGCCAAGGACGAACATGAACGACGTCGCGCAGGAGTGCATCGCGCTTATCGCGAAGCAAAAGAGCATCCCGCCGGGAACGATCACGCTCGACAGCGTTTTGGTCGAGGATCTGGGGCTCGATTCGCTGGACCGGGTGAGCATCGCGTTCGATCTGGAGGAGAAATACGAGATCGAAATCCCGGAAAGCAGGCTCGAGGAGATCAGGACGGTGCAGGACATGGTTTCGGGCATCGAGCGGGCGGTTGCGCAGAAGAGCGCCGGCAAGGTTTCCTGAGGCATGGCGCGGGTGGTCATCACCGGGATGGGCTGCATTACGGCCGTGGGGAACGACGTGGCGGCGTTCGGCGCGAGCCTGTTTGCGGCGCGGAGCGGAATCCGGGCCTCTTCCGAGCCGGCTGACGGCCTGCACTTCACGCGGACGGCGACGGTGGAGGGTTTCCGCGCAGAGGAGTGGCTTTTGGCAGGGCAGCGTCCGGTGGCGGACCGGACCGCGGCGTTTGCGGTGGCTGCGGCGCGGCAGGCGGCGACGCAGTCGGGGATGGTGGCGGCGCATCCGGGCGAATCGGTTGCGGTGGTGTTCGGCTG
>JBAUGH010000156.1:0-8525 GCA_049679565.1 Acidobacteriaceae bacterium | reverse complement strand
CGGCAGATCAGATCGCGCCGGTGAAGAACGCGATGATTTTCTCGAAGCCAACCGGACCGCTGTCCGGCGTGACCACCACAGCGGTGTTCATCTGGCTGGTGGCGTGGGCGGTTCTGGAGGGTCGCTGGAGGAAGAAGACGGTCGGGACGGGGCGGATCGCGGCGGCGTCTCTGGTGCTGCTGGTTCTGGCGTTGCTGCTGACGTTTCCGTCGCTGGCGGATCTTTTCTAAGCGCGGGATGGCGGGCAAGCGAAAGACGGGCGCGCGTCCGCAGGAACTCTTCATCGGACTGGTCCGGCTGCATGTGCTGCACCATGCGGCGGAGGAGCCGATCTTCGGGCTGGGCATGATGCGGGAGCTGGGGCGGCACGGCTACCGGCTGGGGCCGGGGACGATCTACCCACTGCTGCACGGCATGGAGCGGCGCGGCTGGCTGCGGTCCCATCAGAAGCTGGTGGACGGGCATCAGCGGAGGTTCTACGTGGCGACGGCCGCGGGGCGAAAGGCCGTGGCCGTGGCGCGCGAGCAGGTGCGCGAGCTCTACGAAGAGATGTGCGAGGAGAGCGGCAAAGACCGCTGAAACGCGGGTCGCGGTGGCGTCCTGACAACGGTTCGGGGGCCCGGTTCCAGCGGATGTCCCAGGATGAAACAGGAGGGCTGCCCGAACGGGGCATCGCAGCGTGAGGGCCAGGGTTTCTATACTGGATCGGATGAAGCAGCGATTGCATCTTCTGTTCCTGCCGGCGGTGTTTCTGGTGGTAGCTTTCGCATCGTATCCAGCGCAGCAGCAGGTTCCGGCGGGGATTCCGCAGCCGGTGTTCCTGTGGCCGAACGGCGCTCCGGGCGCGCTGGGACAGGGCGAAGCGGACAAGCCGCGGCTGTATCCGTTTTTGCCGAAGGCGCGGTCGACGAGCACGTCGGTGCTGGTGATCCCGGGGGGCGGGTATGAGCATGTGGCCATCGGGCACGAGGGCGTGCAGATTGCGAGCTGGCTGAACGCGCAGGGGATTCCGGCGTTTGTGCTGGACTACCGGGTGGCGCCGTATCATTTTCCCGCTCCGATTCTGGACGGCGAACGGGCGATGCGGCTGATCCGCGCGCACGCGGCGGAGTACGGGGTCGATCCGAACCGGATTGGGGTATGGGGCTTCTCGGCGGGCGGACACCTGGCTTCGACCCTGGGCACGCACTGCGACGGCGATGCGGTGGCGGTGCCGCATGCCGATGCAGTGGACGCGCTGAGCTGCAAGCCGGCGTTCATGGTGCTGGCGTATCCGGTGATCAGCATGACGCTGCCGGAGGCGCATGCGGGGTCGCGGATGAACCTGCTGGGGCCGGAGGTGGACCCAAAGCTCGAGCATGAATATTCGAATCAATTTGCGGTAACGGCGGAGACGCCGCAGACGTTCCTGTTCGCGACGCAGAACGATCCGACGGTTCCGGTGGCGAACACGCTGGATTTCTTTCGTGCGCTTAAAGAACATCACGTGCCCGCGGAGATGCACATCTACGACTACGCGAACCACGGGTGCGGACTGTGCGGATCGATTCTGCCGCTTTCGACGTGGCCGATGCTGCTGCGCAACTGGCTGCTGCAGCGGGGATGGATTCCGCCGAACGCGCCGGCAGCGCCTGGGCCGATGCCCAACCTTCCGTCCTGGATACCGGGGCTGACCGGACCGGGCGAGTACCCGGGTCATTCGTAACCATGGCGACGACCTATACGGTGCCCACGGAGGCGGCGCAGCAGCGCTTAGACGCGTGGCTGGCCGCGCAGATGGAAGGCGTGAGCCGCGAGCGGGTGCAGACGCTGCTGGCGGAAGGCAAGGTCCGCATCGCGGGGACGAGTCCGCGGGCCTCGTACCGGCTGCGCGGCGGCGAAGCGGTCGAGGTTCTGGGAAGTCCCACGCCGCCGCCGCTGAAAGTTGTGGCGGAAGACATCCCTCTCGATGTGGTCTACGAGGACGACGATCTTTCCGTGATCAATAAGCAAGCGGGAATGGTGGTCCATGCAGGCGCTGGCATGCGCGACAGCGACGGCGGCACGCTGGTGAATGCGCTGCTGCACCGCTACCAGAGCCTGTCCCGGGTGGGTGGCGAGCTGCGGCCGGGGATCGTGCACCGGCTGGACAAGGAGACCAGCGGCCTGATCGTGGTGGCGCGCAACGACGCGACCCACGCGCGACTGTCGGACATGTTTGCGAATCGCGAGATGAAGAAGACCTACATCGCGCTGGTCCACGGACAGATGAAACAGGATCGGGGAACGGTGGATGCGCCGATCGGACGGGATCTGCTGCGGCGGACGCGGATGACGACGCGTCGGCGGACGGGCGCGCGGACGGCGGTCTCGCATTACACGGTGCTGCGGAGGATCAGCTCGCGCTTCGGGCCGTACACGCTGGTGCAGGTGCGGATCGAGACCGGGCGCACGCATCAAATCCGAGTCCACCTGGCATCGCTGGGTCACCCCGTGGTGGGGGATACGCTGTACGGAGCGCCGGGGCGGCTGACGGCGATGCCGTCGCGGGTGCGCAGGGATCCGGAAGCGGAATGCCTTCCGCTGAATCGCAATTTCCTGCACGCGGCGGAGCTGGAGTTTACGCATCCGAAGACAGGGAAGGTGATGCACCTGGAGGCGCCACTGCCGCCGGAACTGGAGAATTTGCTGGCGGAGATTGAGGACTCCGCGTCCGGCGGGACGCGCCCTTCGGGCGCAAAGCCAATATAGGATAGGCACTTGAGTGTGAAACGGAGGAGTTGGACCATGCAGGTTTTGTATACGGCGGATGTCACGACAGAGGGTGCCCGGCACGGGCATGTGCACAGCTCGGATGGGCTGCTCGATCTGGACCTGGCGCTGCCGCCGGGGATGGGCGGGCGGGGCGACAAGACGAATCCCGAGCAGCTGTTCGGCGCGGGGTATGCCGCCTGCTTCGGCGGCGCGGTGGAGTACATGGCGCAGCAGGCCGGCAAGAAGACGGGCATCGTGAACGTGCGGGCGCGGGTGAGTGTGGGGCCGTTCGATGAGGGGCAGGGCGAGGGGTTCACGCTGCGGGTGGAGCTGGACGTGACGATTCCGGAGCAGGACCAGAAGAGCGCGGAGGAGCTGGTGGCGGCGGCGCATCGGGCGTGCCCCTATTCCAATGCGACGCGGGGGAATATCGAGGTAAAGCTGACGGCGAAGGGCGGGAAGTGAAGAAGGCAGCCGACAGGCCGGAAGACGCGGTGATGGGGTGATTCCCCTACGATAGGAGCATGCGGGGAGAGAGGCGGGTAGCGGCGCTGTTGGCGCTGGCCGGGGGCGTGCTGGCGATCGCGTGGTCGGCGATCTTTGTGCGCTGGGCGAAAATTCCCGGCATCAGCTCCGCGTTTTATCGGACCGCGATTGCCTCGGTTGTGTTGTGGCCACTGGTGCTCCTGTTACGGCGAGGGCGTGGCGGTCTCACGCGCAGGACATTCTGGGTCGCCGGTTTGGGCGGCGTGTTCTTCGCCGGAGACGTGGGCTTGTGGAACATTGCGGTGCTGCACACCTCCGCGGGGAATGCGACGTTCCTGAGCAATTGCGCGCCGGTCTTCGTTGGCTTGTTCACGTGGGCCATTACGAAGCGGGTGCCGTCGCAGCGATTCTGGATGGCGCTGGCGGTGGCGCTGGCCGGAACGGGGCTGATTGTGCTGGCGGACCTGCGGCACGCGCTGACGCGTTCCGGAGCGGATGCCCTGGCGGTGGCAGCGGCGATCTGCTTCGCGGCGTTTCTGGTCATCACCGGCTTGTTGCGCGACCGCTGCGATACGGCTGTACTGGTTGCGCTGTCCACGACGGCGAGCGCCGTGACCCTGCTGGTGGCGGCAAAGAGCGCGCATTTTTCGCTCGCCGTGCCCGACGCGCAATCCTGGTGGGCGCTGGTGGGGTTGGGACTGGTTTGCCAGGTGGGCGGCTATTTTGGGCTCACGTATGCGCTGGGGCATCTGCCGACGACGGTGACGTCGATCCTGTTTCTCACCGTGGCCCCGCTGACGGCGGCCTTTGCGTGGCTGATTTTCGGCGAGCGCATGGGGCCGCTGGAGATTGCGGGCGGCGTGATGCTGATACTGGCGGCGTGGATCGTGGGGCGGCGGGAGAAGGGAAAGATGCGGCCGGAGACAGAAGTGGCAGCGATTCCGCCGGTGGCGCAGATCTGAAATCTAAAGCTTCTGCGAGCGCTGCACGTCGCGGACTCCGGGCAATCGCCGGAGCGCCTGGACGAGGCGGGTGAGGTGACGGACGTCTTCGGCGTCGACGACGAATTCGATCATCGCGTCGCCGGCATCGCCGGGATGGGTTTCCATGGTGCGGATGTTGGTGTTCTCGTCGCTGATGACGGCGGTGATTTCCTTGAGCATTCCGGCGCGGTCATCGCAATGCACGGTAAATTTGACGGGATAAGTCTGGCGCTGGCCGGATTTCTCTTCGGGAGTTCGGGCCCATTCGACGGCGATGCGGCGGTCGGCCTCGTAGAGCAGGTTCTGGACGTTGGGGCAGTTGCGGGCGTGGACCGCGACGCCTTTGCCGCGGGTGACGTAGCCGATGATTTCTTCGCCGCGAATAGGATTGCAACATCGGGCGCGATAGACGAGCAGCTCGTTTTGCCCCTCGACGATGAGCGAGTCGTTGCCGCTGGCGGCGGCCACGCGCGTGACGGCCGCGGCGCCTGGGGCGAGGGGAGCGGTTTCCGGCTCCTGCTGCTGATGGATGAGGCCGGGAGCGAGGCGATTGAGGACCTGGCGCGCCGAGTATTTGCCGAAGCCGACAGCGGCCATCAGATCGTTGGGCGTGGCGACGCTGAGGTCAGCGGCCACGCGGGCGTAATCCGCTTCTTCAAACTGCGATAAGCCGATTTTGTACTTGCGGGCTTCGCGCTCCAGCAGCTTGCGGCCGATTTCGATGGCGCGCTCGCGCTGGTGTTCGTTGAGCCAGTGGCGAATCTTGTTGCGGGCGCGCGGGCTTTTGACAAAGGTGAGCCAGTCGCGGCTGGGGGTGTGACCGTTCTGGGTGATGACTTCAACGATGTCGCCGTTGCGGAGTTTGGTCCTGAGAGGCACCATGCGGCCGTTCACCCGCGCACCGATGCAGGTGTTTCCGACCTCGGTGTGGATGGTATATGCGAAGTCGACAGGGGTGCCGTCGCGAGGCACTACGACGACCTTGCCCTTGGGGGTGAAGGTATAGACCTCCTCGGGGTACAGATCGATTTTGAGCGTCGACAGGAACTCGTTGGGGTCGGTCATGTCGCGCTGCCACTCGACCAGTTGACGGACCCAGGCGAGGCGCTGCTCATCGCGGGCGCTGACGGGCGAGCCGCCGGCCTTGTACTTCCAGTGCGCGGCGATGCCTTCCTCGGCGATGCGGTGCATTTCCTCGGTGCGGATCTGGACTTCGAACTGGTGGCCGCCCTCGCCCATCACGGTTGTGTGCAGCGACTGATACAAATTGGGCCGGGGCATGGCGATGAAGTCCTTGATGCGGCCAGGGACGGGACGCCAGATGCTGTGGATGATGCCGAAGACGGCGTAGCAGTCCTGCACGCTGGAGGTGATGACGCGCAGCGCGAGCAGATCGTAGACCTGATCGATGGAGGTTTGCGACTTCACCAGCTTCTGATGGATGGAGTAGAGGCGCTTGATGCGCCACTCGACGCGCGCCTGGATGTTGTTCTCGTGCAGGCGCTCGGAGAGCAGGCCTTCGACGCCGGCGAGGAACTGCTCGCCTTCGGAGCGGCGGGCTTCGACGGCATCGCGAAGCTGTTCCCAGGTGATGGGGTCGACCCAGCGGAAGGCGAGGTCTTCGAGCTCGCCGCGCAGTTTGCCCATGCCCAGGCGGTGGGCAAGGGGCGCATAGATGTCGAGGGTTTCGCGGGCGATGGCGCGCTGGCGCTCGGGCGCAAGGTGCTCGAGGGTGCGCATGTTGTGCAGCCGGTCAGCAAGCTTGATGAGGACGACGCGCACGTCGCTGACCATGGCAAGCAGCATCTTGCGGACGTTTTCCGCCTGGCGGTCTTCGCGGTTGGCGAACTGGATCTTGTCGATCTTGGTGACGCCCTCGACGATGTGGGCGACCTGCTCGCCGAATTTGGCGACGATGTCTTCGGTGGTGACCGGGGTATCTTCGACGGCGTCGTGGAGGAGGCCGGCGGCGATGGCCGTCGAGTCCAGCTTCATCTCCGCGAGCACCAGGGCCACTTCGAGCGGATGCAGGACGTAGGGCTCGCCGGAAGCGCGGAGCTGGCCGTTGTGGTGCTCCAGACAAAACTCCCAGGCTTTGCGGATGATATCGAGGTCGTCGGAGGGGCGGTTGGTGCGAACTGTGTCCAGCAGGCGGCGGAACTTGTCCGCGAACAAGCCGGGGACTCGCTCAACGGAGAGCGTGGTGGGCTGGACACTCGCCATATCCCATTATAGGCAGGTATAGCAGGAGGGGCGTGAAGGCCTGGGGTCCGGGCCGCTGAAGAGCCGGCCGATCCCTAACCTTTTTCTTTCGCGCTCTCCTGCCGCAACGCGTGCACCACCACCCGCAGCATCTCTTCTTCCGGAGCCGGTTTTCCCGTCCAGATCTCGAACTGCCGGGCTCCCTGGTGGACGAACATCTCCACGCCCGTTACCACCGGCAGGCCTTTCTCTCGGGCCATCCGGATCAGCGGCGTATCGATTGGGTTGTAGACCAGGTCGAAGACCAGGCGGGTGTTCAGTTCCTTCGGTTCCAGAAGAGCCGCCGGCTTGACGCCTTTCATCCCCACCGGCGTTGCGTTCACGATCACGTCGAAATTCATCTTCGCGATCTGTTCGCGCCTGACGGTTTTGGCCTTTGCCTGGCGCGCCAGCTTCTTTGCCTCGTCGGCGGTGCGGTTCCACACCCACACCTCGGCTCCGCGCTCCGTCAGCCCGAAGACCGCCGCTCGTCCCGCGCCGCCCGCGCCCAGGACCAGGATCTTAGCGCCATGCAGCGGCAGCCGCCGCTCCAGAGGACGCACAATGGCCGTCACATCGGTGTTGAAGCCGTAGAGCTTGCCATCCTGAGCACGCACCACGGTGTTGCACGCGCCGATTTTCTCCGAGAGCGCATCCGTCTTTGCCAGATGTTTCAGGATGTCGCTCTTGAACGGCATGGTCACCGCCAGCCCGTGCAGCGGCACCTCCCGGACCAGGGTCAGCAGGTCCGCCAGCCGCGTGGTCTGCAGCGGCAGAAAAACTCCGTTGACGGTTTCGCGCCGGAAAGCCATGTTGTGCATCAGCGGCGACAGCGAGTGCCGCACTGGATTGCCCGCCACACCGTACACTTTCGTGGAAGCGTCGATCTGGTCGATCCGCCAGGTCTCCCGCAGGGTGCGCGCATCGATCTGGCCCGGGCCGGTCTCTTCGCCCGCCTGCGCGGAGGCAAAAGTGAACACGCTGCCCGCGCGCAGCCCCAGCACCCGGCTGATCGTTCCCTGCTCGCCCATGGAAATGCCGATCAGGTTGGCCTCATCCCGCCGGCGGTCCAGAAAGCGCATCATCGTCACGTTGTCGGCCAGCGTTTTGGCCGTCGAGACAATCTTCACGAACTCCGGCTGGTAGGCCTGGATCCGGTCGAACACCTTGTCCAGATCTTTCGTCCCCTCGAAATCGTGCCAGCTCACGATCAGAGCGGCGCCATGCGAACGCAGCTTCTTCATCTGCGCCGGTTTGGTGTGCTCCGCCGTCTGCAGTTCAATGTCGATCAGGTGGCATCCGGCCTGGGCGGCCTTCTCCAGTACTTCCAGCTCAGCCGCAATGGTTCCCTTAAATTTTCCGCCCGTCTGCGCGCGCCGACAGGTGGCAATCGCGGTGATCTCGCTGCGCTCGTAGAGCAACTGTTTGATTTTGGGAATAACCGCCGCCGGATTGGGCAGATAGTCCAGCCGGAACTCCACAAAATGATTTTCGCGGATGATCGTTTCCGCGTTGCCCAGCATGTCCGCCGGAGTCGCGCCGGTGATGGCCACGCAGATCTTTCCGATCCGTGAGCGAATGAAGTGTGTCGAGACCACGGCTGGTGCGTTCGCGGTCCCGGCATGGCTCACAGCCGGCCGGCCCGCCCCGTCGCTCGCCACCCCCGCAGGCCCGCCCCTATGCCCCTCCGGCGACGCTCCGACGGTCGACGCTCCGACCGTCCGGGAGCCGTTCGTCCTGGCTGATTTTGGGGGACTTATCCTGGTGGCCGCTGTCTTTGCCACGGTTGCGCCTGCTTTCATACCCGCAATTGCCGCATATTAAAGACCTTTGCCCCGCGATGCAACAGCCATTCGCTGGTTTTTCACCCTGGCCACTTCCTGGGGCTGCGGAATCGCCAGACTTATTGCACCGTGGTCGCCCGGCCCCAGCCGGCGCGCTTGATTCTATCGCCTTCGACAGCGTAACTAATTATAATACAGTAACATACGGGAATCGACAAGCCGGACTTCTAATCTCCCTTCTTCCCAAAATCAGCATTCTCCAGGGTTCCACATTTCAGCCGCTCCCGAGCCTCTACAA
>JBAUGH010000155.1:0-7973 GCA_049679565.1 Acidobacteriaceae bacterium | reverse complement strand
CTCTCGGGTCATGGGTGAGGGCACCGCGAAGTATGTGATTCGTCACAAAGAGGTGTGGGCGCGATCACAGACGATGAGAGTCCTCGATTCCGGAAAGCTCCGAATTTTCGGATCGAAACGATGGTTCCGCGAGCGATTCCGGTTTCGGATCCGCCGCCGGTCTTATTCTGAATGCGTCGTCGGAAGCTGTCCAGCCCGCTACTGACTCGCTCGCCGGGGCTTCGGCTTGCTTTTGCGCTCGAGATTGAGCGCCACAGCAGCGCGGATCAGATCCTTCAGCGCCGTCTCATTGAGCTTGTCGCCTTCGTGGATGTCGATGGCGCGTCTGACGTTCCCCTCGAGGCTCGAGTTGAACAGCCCGGACGGGTCCTGCAACGCAGCTCCTCGGGCAAACGTCATTTTGACGACGTTCTTGTAGGTCTCTCCGGTGCAGACGATGCCGCCATGGGACCACACAGGAGTCCCCATCCATTTCCACTCTTCAACGATCTCAGGGTCCGCCTTGTGGATGATGTCGCGGACCTTCGCGAGCGTTTTCCCGCGCCAGTCCCCAAGTTCCCGGATCTTCACGTCGATAAAGGCAGAGGCGGATTCCATCGGGATGGACCTTTCCTGGACAGCTCCGGTTCTCGCACTCTATTGTGTCGCGCTCCAGGCGGCCCTGCAAGTTCCGCAGCCGGAAGCTCTTCTCGATCATCGCCCTGGATTTCTTCCGCCCGCTGCGCCGCTGGCTGGATACCCGTGCAACTGCGGACCGACCAGGTTCGAAAAGCCATAGTTTTCGTCGCGATCCCCGTCGATCGTCCAGAACATCGCGCCGATCATGCCGGGATATCCGCCCGGCCGCCGCAAGCGGTACGTCACCCCTTCCGGAGCCTTCCCGGTAATCAGATACTGCATCGCCCCGCTCACCCCCTGCGGCGTGGCCGGCCCCACCAGAAATCCCACCGCAACCTTATCCGCCGGCACCGGCGGGAAGAAATCTCCCGCGCGTTCGCTTACCGGAAACCCGTGCAGCAGCAGCTCCGTCATCGCCGCGTCGTAATTCACCGAACCCATCTGATAGACCTCGCCGTCGAGCCCCTCGAATGGCGGCGTGTTGTAATCCTGCACATCCACAAACGACAGCATGTCGCGCACGCCCCAGAGCAGCGGCAGATACGACCCAAACTGCCCGCCGTAGCCCGCATACCCTCCGGGGATTTGCGTGCCCTCCGGCACCAGGGTCAGCATGAACTTCGGCCCGAAGTGTGCGCGCAGCTGGTGCAGCGCCTCGATCAGATTCACGACCGAGGGCGTTGTCGGATGCCGGAAGTCGGTGTCACCCGGATCGAGCACCAGCGACGGCGACTCGAAGTCCAGGTCGATGCCGTCAAATCCATACTCCGTTACGATCTGCGCCACCGAGTTCACGAAGTTGGGAATGCTGGCTGCCTGCGCCAGGGTGAAAGACTCGCCGCCGCCGCCCAGCGAGATCAGCACCTTTTTCCCCTGGCCTTTAAGCCAGGCGATGTCGTCCTTCATCTGGCCAGGGTCCATCGGCGGCTCGGCGGGCAGCCCCGGCCGCGCGGGCCGGCCCGGTCGCACATGCATCTGCATCGTGCCTTCCGGCGCATGATGATTTACGTTGGCAAACGCCACCAGGATCACATCCCATTGCGGCGAAATATCGCGCAGCCGCAGCAACGTTCCGCCTGGCCCGCTCCCGGTCCAGTAGCCGATCAGCTCGTGCCCATTCTTTGTTCCGCTTGAAGGCATGGCCGCGACCGAAGCCGGAGGGGCCGGTTCATTCGCGTTGGCTGAAGATGGGAAATGAGGCGGGGGACAGCGATCCGCCGCCGCCCGCAGCAGCTGCGCGTCGGGAAAGGCGTACGGGCCGCCGCCCCCCGTATACCAGCTCATCAGCGCCGCATCGGCCACGTGCCACGGCGCGCTTCCCGCCTGTACGACGGACGCCGGGCCGGCCGGCAAATCACTGCGCTCGTTCGTATCCAGCGGATCCTGGAGCACGTACCGCGTCGCCGGGCTGTCTCCGCCGCATCCGCGATGCTCCACACCCTCCACTGCCGGCCAGCGCCAGGCCGGAACCAGGTTCTCGCCCGCCGGCAGCGGCTTGCGGAATGCTAAATGAAACAGCGGGTCATGGAGCGGATCGTTCACCCACTCCGCCAGTTGCTCGGTCAGCGGCTGTACATCGCGCTCGGTCACCAGGGGAGGCGCTGCCCCCAGATACGACGCCAGCACAAACGAGTTGTCTGTCACCGGATCCACGCCGTGGGTTCCGAACGAGCAGCACACCGTCGCGTCGCCATAGGCGTAGAAGGCAGTATTCCGCGTCACCGCGATCACCAGCTTGCCATCCTCGTGCGCAATCTGCTGAAAGATCGCCCGCTCGACGTACTCCGCGTCCACCATTCCTAATGCGGTCCCGGTCCGTTTCGAGGTGAGCACGTAGCCGTACCCTGCCGGGATCTCGACCGTCACCGGCCGCACCTCCGGCTGTCCCAACAGCGTGTGCCACCCTGCCGCCACTTCGGCCGTCCCCGTCACCACCGTCGCTCGCAGCATAGCGTCCACATACTGCGTCGTCCCCTGCGGTCCGAATGTCGCCTTCGCAAACACGGGCGAGCGCAGCACTCGCGCTACATCCCCGGCGGCGTCGAGTGTGAACGGCTTGCCTGCGCGGGTCTCGAACTCGAGCCGCACGGGCACCAGCACTGTCGGAATCACCGTGATCCCGCCCTGCGCCGGATCACGGCCCGGCAGCGTGACCGAACCCTGGCCGGTGTTGTAGCGGAAGGTCGGCGCCGTCCCCTGTCCGTATCCCAACCTCAAACTGCCCGCAAGTACGCAGAAGACGCCCAGCAGAAAACGCACAATTTTCATCAGGAGTCGATCATAGCGCCCCGGTTTTCAGGGCATGCGCGAAACAAGCCCGGGAGCGGCCCGGAACCTTGGATCAGGGCCGGGTTTCCACCTCGAGCAGAGAGCGCCATGGACCGCTCCGGCCGGTCAGGTGCAGGCGATCGAGATAGCTCTCGTCGATCGCTGTCTTCTCATTCCCGTCCTGCACCACATGGACCAGCGCGTCGGCGCAGTGAACCGCTGTCAGGGCAGAGAACGTCGATTCGAAGGTCTTCAGCGGACAGTGGTGGAAGGCGACCGCCTCCACCAGCGAGGTCGGCAGCCCCCAGATGCTCATCAGGTATCCTCCCAGCTGCGCATGGGAGCAGCCCAGAATTTCTGCCTCCACCTCCTCGACCGAGCCGCCCTCTTCCTTCAGCCGCCTGCCGATCTCCACGTATTCTCCGGGCCGCTCACCCAGAAGAATCACCTTGCCGACGTCGTGCAGAAGGCCAGCCGCAAAGCACTCCTCAGCCAGCGCTTTGTTTCCGGCCTCCTGGGCGGCGATCTTTTGTGCCAGCGAACCCACCGCGACGCTGTGCTCCCAGAGCAACGCCACCTGGGCGGCAATAGCCGAACGCCGGTCGAAGTGGGAGAAGACATGGATCGAGAGGGTCAGGGTGCGCACGGCGTCCACCCCGATCAGAGACACCGCCTGGCGCAGGCTTGGTACTCGTCCGTGCACCCCGATGAACGCTGAGTTCGCCAGCTGCAGAATCTTGGTCGCCATGCCGACGTCTCTGGCCACGATTTCCTCAATCACCGCCAGCGAGGTCATCTCGGATCGCAGCGCAGCTGTCAGCTCGTTGTAGATGGCCGGCAGGCTCGGAATCGAGCGCAGCCGCGCAATGGCTGCGGCGATCGCCTGGTTGTGCACCAGATCGCGCGACGCAAATGCCTGACGCAGCCGCAGCTTCAGTTCCCGGATGTCGCAGGGTTTGGCGAGATACTGATGGGCAGGCGCGATGGAGCGCAGCATCGCCTCCTTCTCCGATTGTCCCGACAGCACAATGCGGATGGCCTCCGGATGGCGGTCTTTGATGTGCTCCAGCAGTTCCGCCCCGTCCATCCCGGGCATGCGCATATCGGTGATAACGGCGTCGAAGGGCGACTTCGCCATCTCCTCGAGCGCCTCCTGCCCGCTGACGGCAAATGCGGTTTCCCACTCGTCGCGCATCTCATGGAGGGCGCGCCGCAGTCCCGACAGCACCATCCGGTCGTCGTCTACAAACAGCAGCCGCTTAGCGCTCATTTCGCCTCATCTTCCTGAGAACGGCCCATAGGGAGGTGGATGAAGAACCTGGTCCCTCGGCCAGCTTCCGTCTCGAACCAGATCTTCCCGCCGTGCTTGCGAACAATCACAGTGTGGGCCAGCGCCAGGCCCTGGCCGGTTCCCGATCCGACCTCTCTGGTGGTAAAGAACGGTTCGAAGATGCGTCCCTGAATTTCTGCGGGAATGCCCACACCGGTATCGCTGACCGTAATTTCGGCGAACTCGCCCCGCCGGCAGGTGCGCACCACGATCGTCCCCTTGTCTGCCCGCTCCGGCCGGTCCCGAATGGCGTATCCGGCATTCACGATCAGGTTGAGAACGACCTGGTTGATGTCGCCCGGGTAGCACAGCACAGGGGGCAGGCCGGGATCGAAATCCGTGACCATCTCCGCCACATGCTTCCACTCGCTGCACGCAATCGTGATAGTTGAAGCGATCCCCTGATTGAGATCGAAATGGACCTTCTCCTCGAGGTCGGGATGGGAAAATTCCTTCATCGCGCGAACGATGGCGGCCACCCGCCGTGCGCCCTCCAGGCTCTGACCGATGGCGTGCGGCACTTCCTCACGCAGGAAGTTCAGATCGCACCGCGCCTCCGCCCGCGCCCTGCGCGCGGCGTCTTCCGGAGACTGCTCAGGCATCGCGGCCCTCGAGGACTCGAGCAGCCGGAAAATCCCCGCCCATGCGTCATCCAGAAATGTGAGGTTGTCGGAAATGAACTGAATGGGCGTATTGATCTCGTGGGCGATCCCCGCGGCCAGTTGCCCGATGGCTTCCAGTTTCTGCGCCTGGCGAAGCTCTCCTTCGAGGGCGAGCCGCTCCGTGATGTCTTCCTTCACAGCCAGAAAATGGCTGATCGACCCGTCCGCGTCGGTGATCGGTGAAATGGTTGCCGCTTCCCAATAGAGCTGCCCGTTCTTCCTCCGGTTGCGGAATTCTCCTCGCCACTCCCTTCCCTCGCGAATAGCGGCCCACATCGTCCGGTACATTTCGGGGGGCGAGTAGCCGGAATTCAGAATGCGCGGGTTCTTTCCCAGAACCTCCGCCGCGCTGTAACCCGTCGATTCGGTGAACTTCCGGTTCACATAGCTGATGTTGCCGTCGAGGTCGGTGATCACCACCGACACCGGGCTCTGTTCCACCGCCGCCGACAGCTGCCGCAGAGCATCCTCGTTCCGCCTGCGCTCGGTAATGTCCCGAAACGTCCAGATCCGCCCGTAATAACCCCCGTCGATTCCCTTCACCGGCGCAGAGTATCGGTCCATGATCAGTCCGTCTGCCAACTCGATCTCTTCCCTCCCGGTCTCCGTGGGATGGGTGTAGAGATGCAGCACTCTCGATCGGAAGGCCTCCTGGTCCTTCGCCCGCCCGACGACGTGGTCAAGCACCGGACCGTCGTCAGTTGCCTCCAGCAGTGCCGGAGGGATCGCGAATATCTCGTTGAAGCGCTGGTTCTGCAGGATCCGCCGCCCGTCCGCGTTGACCACCAGAATCCCGTCGATGGTGGCGTTGGTCTGCGCTTCCAGAAAGGCGGTCTTCGCCCGCAGATCGATTTCCGCGTGCTTACGCAGAGAAATATCGCTCAGCACGCCGTCGGCGACGGCAGCGTCGTTGATCTGGTACCCAACCGCCCGGCAGTGCAGCCAGATCCATGCATCGTCCGGACGCCGGAATCGGAATTCGACGTCCATCACTCCCCCTTCCTGGAAAAGGGCGCGCATGGCGCCCTGCACGCGGCGCATATCCGCCGGGTGAACCCGTTCCACCAGCAGCCTGGTTCCGCTGGCATAGATTTCCTGGTTGGCGTAACCCAGTGACTGGCCCACCTTGGGACTGATGTACAGGACTCGTCCTGCCGCATCGGCGGTCCATGCGATATCCGGGAGGTTTGTCAGGACGCGGCGGAACTTCGCTTCGCTTTGGCGCAGCAGATCCTGCATATGGCGGGCGCGCGCGGTAGTCGAACTCAGCCATGCCGCGGCCAGCGCGCTCAGCAGGAGCGGCAGCAGATGCGGCCACTCCCCGCGGCTGATACCCAGGGTGTGCAGGGGCGGGATCAGGAAGTAATCGAAGGCAAAGGGCGCCAGCAGGGCCGCCAGCAGACCCGGGCCCCAGCCCCCCAGCCATGCGCTGGCCGCTGCCGCGACCAGAAAAACATAGGGCACGCTGTAGGGCAGGATCGGCTGCAGCCACAAGCACGCCATCAGCGCCAGCCCCAGCAATACCGGGACCAGGCCGTAGCGAACGGCCCTGTGCTGCAGTGCCGCGCAAACCCGGGTTTTCGCCGCGCCGCGCACTCGCCTCTCTTATCGGCGCCCGGTACCCAGCCATCACCGGCATCTGCTCTCTCGCCGGTGCGGATTATGCCGATGCAGAGGGCAGGTGCCCCGCCGGTGGGGGACCGCGCCCGGAGGAACCTTGTGAGCGACAAAATTCTGTTCGTGGACGATGAATCTTCCGCCCTCGACGGCTTCCGGAGAGTCCTTCACGGCAGCTTCAACGTCTGCACCGCCGGCAGCGGGGGCGAAGGCCTGATGACCCTCGACCGCGACGGCCCCTTTGCCGTCGTCGTCTCGGACATGCGCATGCCGGGAATGGACGGCGCGGAGTTTCTGGCCCGGGTGCGCCAGAAAGCTCCTCATACCGTACGCATGCTGCTCACCGGCCACGCCGATCTGCGGGCCGCCATGGACGCGGTCAACCGCGGCCAGATTCTGCACTTCCTCACCAAGCCCTGCCCCAGGGCCGTGCTGGTGGCGGCCCTCAACAGCGGCCTCGATCAGTACCACGCCAGCGTCGAGGAAAATGAGCTGGCCAACCGGGCGCGATCCATGCAGCGCCGCATCGACTGGTCCGCCGCCACGCCCTCCGACTGGGACCAGTTCCAGAGCCCAGCCGGATTGCCCGGGCCGTCCCTGGCAAAGACCTGCCTGGAGCCGCTGGTGGGCAAAGACGCTCAAATCTATACCGTCCTGCTGCGCCTTCCGGTCCTCGACACCGTGGAGCAGCGCTATGGAGAGGGCGCCGCGGTCGACTATTTCAGGACGGCCGCGGGATTTCTGCAGCATTCGCTCTCGGCCGGCGACCGGCTGTTCCACTGGCGCCGCGAAATTCTGCTGGCGGTGCTTCGCCGCTACATCTCCCCCGCCGCCGTGCGCATGGAAATCGATCGCCTCATCGCCGAGACCCGCGGCTACATTATCGAGGTGCACAACAAGCCCACGATGATCGCCTGCCTGATCACCTTCGACATTCTCCCGGCCGCACAGTTCTCGGGATTCGCCGAGTGGCTCGCCACTTTCGAAGCGCGATGTTCAGGGCAGCCAGCCGATGGCGCCGGAGCATCGTGAACCTCCATCCCGCGCACGAGCCGGCGCCCGCATCGCCCGGTTGCCCGAGCCGGCCGCCCGCAGACGATCGTCCCGGCGCGACCGACAAAGAGCCCTCCGAGGCGGCATTGATCTGCGTTCAGAATATCGGCGAGTTAGTCCCGGATCGGCCCTGCGAGCACTCGCAGCCGCAATGCGATCAGGCCCTGCGGCAGATGCGCGACCGCCTGCAGGCGCTTTTCGACGGCGTCGAAACCGGCATCTTCGTGATCGACCCGGAAACTCACCGCATCGTGGACGCGAATCCCGTCGCTCTTTCTCTGGTCGGCGCCCCGCTCGAGAAGATTGCCGGCGCCGTGTGCCATCGATTTGTCTGCCCCGCGGAGAAAGGGCGCTGCCCGGTCACCGATCTCGGCCAGACCGTGGATAACTCCGAGCGCATTCTGCTGACCGTAGCGGGCGAAAAG
>JBAUGH010000154.1:0-1538 GCA_049679565.1 Acidobacteriaceae bacterium | reverse complement strand
GGGCAACGTTGCGACTCCGCCGGAGCCGGCGCTGTATGGAGCGATGCAGTTTCGCTACATCGGGCCGCCGGGGAACAGGGTGACCTCGGTGGTGGGCGTGCCGGGCGACAGCAACGTGTACTACGCGGGCGCGGCCTCGGGCGGGGTGTGGAAGTCGTGGGACGGCGGGAACCGCTGGTATCCGATCTTCGACGGCGAGGATGCGCAGTCGATTGGGTCGATCGCGATCGCGCCTTCGGCGCACAACGTGGTGTGGGTGGGGACCGGCGAGCCGTTTATCCGCAGCAACGTCTCGGTAGGCGACGGGATCTACAAGTCGATCGACGGAGGCCAGACGTGGCAGCACATGGGCCTCGAAAAGACGGGACGCATTGGGCGTATCCTGATCGACCCGAAGAATCCGGACATTGTGTATGCGGCAGCGCTGGGCACCTGCTATGGGCCGCAGCAGGAACGCGGCGTCTATCGCACCACGGACGGCGGCAAAACATGGAAGCGGGTGCTGTTCGTGGACGAGAACACGGGCGCTTACGACCTGACGATGGACCCGGGCGATCCGCAGAAGATGATCGCGGCCACGTGGCAGATCGACATCAAGACGTGGGGGCGCAAAAGCGGGGGGCCGGGCAGCGGGTTGTTTATGACGACCGATGGGGGCGACAACTGGAAGCGGCTGACGGGCCATGGGCTGCCGCCTTCGCCGCTGGGCAAGATCGCGGTGAGCTTTGCGCCCAGCGACGCGCGGCGGGTCTACGCGCTGATCGAGACGGGGCAGGGCGGGACGCTGTGGCGCTCCGACGACGGCGGGGCCGACTGGTTGGTGGTGAACTACAGCCGGTTGCTGAACGAGCGGCCGCACTACTACACGCGGATGCTGGTGATGCCGGACAACGAGAATGAGGTGTATTTCCCCTCGAATGGCATCAGCGTGACGTTTGACGGCGGACAGACGACGGATCATATGCACTGTCCGGGATTCGATCCGACGGCGAAGACCAGTTTGGGCGGCGGAGGGTTCGGCTGCGGCGGCGATAACCACGATATGTGGGCCGATCCCGACAACCCGGCGCGCATGATGATCGGCAGCGACGGCGGGGTTCTCATCTCCACCACGGGCGGCCGGTCCTTCGAACATATCCGGCTGCCGATTGCGCAGATGTATCACGTAGCGGTGGACAACCGGATTCCTTACGACGTGTACGGACAGATGCAGGACGGGATGCCGCTGCGCGGGCCGAGCCAGGTCCCGGGCGAGGGCCAGATCAGCGCCAGCCAGTGGACGACCACGGCGGGCTGCGAGACGGGATGGAGTATCCCCGACCCGGTGGACAACGACATTGTGTGGGGCGGCTGCTATGCGGGGGTGACGGAGCGCTTCGACGCGAAGTCGGGCTTCTCGCGGTCGGTGAGCGTGTGGCCGGATCGCACCATGGGCGCGAACGCGGGCGAGGTGAAGATCCGGATGAACTGGACGTACCCCATCGCCATATCGCCGTGGGACCACAACACGGTGTATGTGGGCGCCCAGTATGTTGAGC
>JBAUGH010000153.1:0-4996 GCA_049679565.1 Acidobacteriaceae bacterium | reverse complement strand
ACAGGAGCGGGGACCGGGGCCGGAGCCGTGACAACGATCTGGGCGGGGCAGGCCGCGGCCAGAGCTGTCATCAGCGTGGCAAGCAGAAAACGCAAACGAGCCATCCTTACCAACGGGAACGAGCAGGTGGGGTTTCGCTGGGAAGCAAGCCCACGGGGTGTTTGGTGATTAGAACAGACAAAGGGAATAGAAGTTTCAAAGGTTGTGTGATTTCCCGGGGCAGAACGGGACAGGATGGGACTTTCGTCGGCCGGGCGCTCCAGGAAAGCGGAGGCCGCGCACAAGCGAGGCGAATCCTGCACCTTCACCGGCGTGCCGCCTGACTCAGGGTCTGAGACGGTCAGCGACGGGAATGCGGACTTCGGCGATACAGCCGGAGTGGTTGGGCTTGTTGCGGAGGAAGAGGTCGCCGCCATGGGCTTCGACAATTTGGCGGGCCAGAGCGAGGCCGACGCCGGAGCCGGATTTTTTGGTGGTGTAAAGCGGGACGAAGACGTTGTCGGGGTTGGCGAGGCCAGGGCCGTTGTCTTCGATGGCGATGCAGGCTGAGTCGTCCTCAGCGGTGGCGCGAATGGTTACCTGGGGAACGCAGGGAGCAGCAGCACGCGGGGTGAAATGGGCTGCGGATGAAGAGAAAGCAGGTCCCTCGGCTGCGCTGGGGACGACAACGTTACGCGCGGCTTCCACTTCCGGGGTATCGGAGATTTCGTCGACGCAGTGGGTGGCGGCTTCGACTGCATTGCGGACCAGGTTGATGAGGAGCTGCTCGATCTGATCGGGGTCGGCGAGAAGATCGAGGTCAGGGGCGGAGAGGAGGCGGACATCGAGGCGAATTTCGAGGGAGACGACGCGCTCGAGCAGCGGCACCAGCGGCACGCGTTTGAGAACGGGGGCGGGGAGCTGGGCAAGCTGGCGATAGGCCTGGACGAAGCGATTGAGAGACTCGGCACGATTCTCAATGACGCCGAGGCCGCGCTGGAAACTTGCCGTTTCGGGCGGAGTCAGCATTCGCGGTGGGGTAGCAGCGGCGGCTCCCCCTGCTATGCCGTTAACCGGGTCGGGGACGGTCATCGGAGATCGATTGGCAGAGGACAGCAGGAGGGAGCGCAGGCTGCCGGCGATGGATTTGATGGGGGTGAGGGAATTGGAAATTTCGTGGCCGATGACGCGGATGAGGCGGCGCCAGGCAAGACGCTCCTCTTCGCGCAGAGCGGCGCCGACGTCGGAGAGAACGACCAGGGTGTGGGGGACGCCGCGCTGGCGGAAGGAGGAGCGGCGGATCATCCAGCGGGCGGAATTGTCGGAACTGCCGCGTTGCGTGGTTCGTTTGAGGGCGGAGTGCGCTTCGATCGGCAGCACGGATTCGCTGGGCTCGTCGAGGAGAGCGGCGAGGCTGAGTTCGACGGTTGATTTGCCGAGATCGCGAGCGGGCATGAGGGCAAAGACGCGCTCGGCGGCGGGGTTGAGCAGGCGGAGGCGGGCGTCCTGATCGAAGGCGAGAATGGGGGCGTCCATTTCGGCGATGACGCGGCGGAGGAGGGCGACGGCTTCGAGAGAGGCGACGCGCTGGGTCTGCAGGGTGTCGGCGAGAGCATTGATTTCGAGGGCCAGCTGGCCTACGGCGTCGTCGCGACTGGCGCCGCGGGCGCGGAAGGAGTAGTCCTCTTCGCGGAGCGCGGCGACGACGTTGGCGAGGGTCTGAACGGGACGGACGGCCTCTTCCATGAAGGCGGCGAAGACCAGCAGCAGAACCAGCAGCAGGATGCCGAGGGTGGCGATCAGGGGTCCGGCAGAGACGTGGAGGAGGGCGAGGACCGCGGCGGCGAGCGAAAGCAGGCAGACGGCAGCGACGGTACAGAAGACGCGCAGGCGCGCTTCAAAGGACATGCTCTGGCGTTTGGGTTTGCGGCGATGGTGTGGCTGGATCGCCATAAGGAATTATCCGATTGTTACTGAGAACTGAGCGGAAGGGCCAGGAAATACCGGTCCGTTCGACTCGCGTCTGAACGGTTTGTTGCGCCAGGGAGGGGCGCAGCACATTCGGATAGCTGCTCAGGATGACAGCTGTTGTTCTGGAGGGCGCTGCGGTGGGGGACGTCAGATGCCATATTTTTCCATCCGCCGGTAGAGGGCCCCGCGGCTGAGGCCGAGGGCTTCTGCCGCCTGGCTCACATTGCCGTTGCAGCGTGAGAGGGCTTTGCGGATGAGGATACTCTCGACGTGCTCCAGGCTCATCTCTTCCAGGGCCTGGGTGGGGACGCGGGCGGGGGAGAGGCCGAGGTCGGAGACCTCGATGACGTCTTCGCGGGACATGAGGACAGCGCGCTCGATGGTGTGGTCGAGCTCGCGGACGTTGCCCGGCCAGGCATAGTGGAGCATGAGCTGGATGGCGGCGGAGTCGATGCTCTGGACCGGCTTGCGGTAGCGCTGGGCGTAGCGGGCGAGGAAATGCGCGGCCAGCGGCGGGATGTCCTCGCGGCGCTCGCGGAGCGGCGGCAGGTGAATCTCGACCGTGTTGAGGCGGAAGAGCAGGTCGGCGCGGAAGCGGCCTTCGTCGACTTCCTTGTGCAGGTCGGCGTTGGTGGCGGAAATGATGCGGACGTTCACCCGGCGGGTTTTGGAGGACCCGACGCGCTCCATCTCGCCGGATTCGAGCACGCGCAGCAGCTTGGCCTGCTGGCGCGGGGGGACGTTGGCGATTTCGTCGAGGAAGAGCGTACCGCCTTCGGCCAGCTCGAAGCGGCCGATACGCTCGGTGCGGGCATCGGTGAAGGCGCCTTTGACGTGGCCGAACAATTCACTTTCGAACGTGCCCTCGGGCAGCGCCCCGGTGTTGACGGCGACCAGCGAACGCGAGGCGCGCGAGGAGAGAGCGTGGAGGGTCTGGGCGACGACTTCTTTTCCGGTTCCATGCTCACCGGTGATCAGCACGGCGGCGTCGGAGGGCCCGATGCGGGAGATGGTGGCAAGGACCGACTGCATGGCCGGGGCGGTCGCGATCATCTCCGGCAGGTTCTGCGCGCGGAGCATGCGATTCTCGGCTTCGAGACGCTGGGCGCGGCGGACGGCGTTGGAGAGATCGATCTGGGTGCGCAGGATGGTGAGCAGGCGGGCGTTGTCCCAGGGTTTCTGGATAAAGTCGCTGGCCCCGCGGTGCATGGCTTCGACGGCCAGCTCGACGTTGGCCCACGCGGTCATAACGATGACGGGAAGCTGGGCTTCATGGGAGCGGATCTGGGAGAGCAGGTCGAGGCCTTCGCGGCCGGAAGTGGTGTCGCGGGTGTAGTTCAGGTCGAGGAGCAGGGCATCGAAGGAGCCGGACTTGAGGGCGTCGAGGACCATCCAGGGCGAGTTGGCCTTCTCGATGCGATAGCCTTCCGGCTCGAGGAGCAGCTCGAGGGCGTCGAGGATGTGGGGCTGATCGTCGGCGATCAGGATGGAGGGAGGAAGCCGGTCGCGGGCGGTGTCGGCGGGAACGGGTTGGGCGGCGGTGCTCGACATAGAAAAAGCAGGGTTCAGGGTTCAGCGTACAGGGTTCAGAGAAGAGGGTTCAGAGAAAAGGGTTCAGAGAAAAGCCGGGAGCTGGTTCCTCCTTAGTACGGGCTGTGGGTGACGACGCCGGATTTGGCATCGGCGATGGAGACGTGCATGAGACTGAGGGTCGAGCCGGTGGCGCGGTCGAGGTCGACCTTGGCCTTTTCGTACTGGCTTTGGGCGGCGTCGAGCGTCGATTCGGCGATGGCCAGGGCGCTTTCGGCGTTGAGCGTGTCGAGGCTGGATTTGGCGCCGAGCTGCTGTTCCTGTTTGGTGATATCGAAGGTGCGCTGGGCCAGGTCGCGGGCCTTCTGGGCAGCATCGACGCGAGCCTGGTCCTGTTCGAGGGTGTAGAGGGAATTGCGGACGTCGAAATGGATGTTCTTCTGTTGTTGCACGTAGGTGATCTGCTTCTGGCGATACTCGAGGACAGTGCGGAACTGATCGGCTTTAGCCTGGCGGTTGCGCAGATTGATGGAAAGGGTCATGCCCACCTGGTACTCCGGCGAGGAGTAGTTGAAGGTGTCCTGCAACATGCTGGGGAAGTCGGTGGGCAGAGTGGTGGAGCACTCGCCGGCAGGCAGATCGCAGTTGGGATTTTTGGGTCCGGCGAAGCCCTGGCCGACGTAGAGGCCGTACATGTTCAGGCTGGGGAGGAGCTCGCTGTTGATGCCCTTGAGGTTGGCCTGGGCGACTTCCATATCGGCCTGGTCCATGGCAACTTCGGGGCGATTCTTCTCGGCCGCGGCGATGAGCGCATCGATGGGTTGCGAGGCGTTGGGGTCGGGAGCGCCCTTGAGATCGAGGGGAATGACGGGCATTTCATCGATGGTGGCGTCGTCGACCTTGGTGAGCGCGTTTTTAATCAGCAGCTCGTTCAGCCGCAGCGTGGCGAGGGCGACGGTGAGGTTGCCCTCGGCGGTGGCCACCGCAGACTGGTCGGTCATGACCTGCATGGCGGGGATGGCCTTGAGTTCCAGCTGCTTCTGATCGTCGGTCAGCGTCTGGTTGGTGAAGTCGAGGGAGCGCTGCTTGATCTGAGCGTCCTCATAGGCGCCGACGAGGTCCCAGTAGATGTTTTCCACCTGGGTGATGGTGGCGATGACCTGAGCCCTGAAGGCCAGGTCAGTGATCTGGGCGTTCTTCTTCGCGATGCGGATGTAGCGCTCGTTGCTGGAGATGCCGAAGCCGGCGAGGAAGGGCTGAGTGATCTTGACGGCGAAGCTCGAGTTGAGCTGGGGGTTAATGGCGAAATAAGGGCTGTTGCTGGTCACCCTCTGGCCGAGGTATTGAATCCCGATGCCCGTGCCGAGCGGGAAGTACTCGCTGAAGTTGGCCTGGCCCTGGATGGTGTTGGTTTCGAGGATCGGCGTGCCGGCCTGGAAGATATTCTCCTGCTCGGTACGGGTGTGATCGTCGTAACCCTGGAAGGTGAGGTAGGGATCGAAGGAGGGCACCGAGG